>NZ_JAZHUW010000004.1:0-88498 GCF_036453465.1 Lactimicrobium sp. | reverse complement strand
AGCGTATGAAACAGATTCGAATCGTAAAAACCGGCATCAATGGCGAAGGCATCGGCTATGAACATCATAAGCCCGTCTTTGTCAAAGGTGCTTTGATTGATGAAACCGTACAGTATGAGGCTGACCATGAAGATGCACGCTATACGATCGGCCATTGTGTACGGGTATTAGAAAAGAGTCCACATCGGATTGAGCCTGCCTGTTCTGTGGCTTCAAAGTGCGGCGGCTGTGCCCTGTTGACAATGGATTATCAAGAGCAGTGCATCCAGAAGAAGGCACTGTTAACAGAGGCTCTCTGGAAGTATGCCGGCATCAAAGACACAGCTGTGCGGGATATGCATGGCAGTGAAAAGATTATTGGCTATCGCAATCAGGCAAGGATGCCGCTGGCCATGGTACAGGGAAAGCTGATGGCTGGCTTTTATCAGACAGGTTCCAATCATTTTGTGCCGGTTGATCACTGCGTGATACAGGACCCCATTCTGGAAGAAGTGCGCAGCCAGGTGTTGGTCATTTTGAACAAGTATCATCAGAAAGCCTATGATCCCTCTTCCCGCACAGGATTACGTTATCTGATCCTGCGCACTCTGCAGGAAAAAACACAGATTTCCATTATCACAGGTCAGAACAAACTGCCGGCAGAGATGGTAAAAGAGATTCTTGCTGTGCCGCATGTGAGTTCTTTGTACCAGTCTGTTAACACAGCCAGAACCGGCGTTGATTTCTTTGGCACTTCACCTGTGCTGCTGGGTGGTGATAAAAATCTTAAAGCAGAGATGAACGGCCTGCAGCTGCAGCTGTCACCTCGCTCCTTCTTCCAGCTGAATACAGAACAGGCTGAAAAGATGTATGCCATGGCTGTCAGTAAAGTGGATCCTTGCAAAACGCTTGTGGAAGCGTACTGTGGGGTTGGGGCGATGAGTCTTCTTGCCAGTACTAAAGCAGAGAAAGTGATTGGCATTGAAAGCATAGAGGAAGCGATCATCAATGCCGGAGCCAATGCGGCTGCCAATCACATAGATAACTGTGAGTTTATCTGCGGGGATGCCGCGGAGACACTGCATCAGATCCTGCAGGAAACAAGTGTGGACACGCTGCTGGCGGATCCGCCAAGAGCCGGCATGGACGATGCCATGATCCGTACCATTCTTTCTTCCTCCATCCGCAAGATTGTCTATGTTTCCTGCAATCCTGCCACGCTGGCCAAGAATCTGAAAGAACTGAAGAAAGAATACCAGATTCTCACGATCATTCCGTTTGATATGTTTCCCAATACACCGCATGTGGAAAGCATTACTGTCTTAATGAGAAACGGTGTTTCCACTGGCAGAAGAAACCATAGGAAAAGAGGCAGACATCATGCACTATCAGAAAATTAAAAACGGCTTTGAGATTGAAGCCGGACCAAAGTATTCCCATCAGAAAGTCCGGAAATTTCTGGATGATCTTTCTTTGAGCAGACCGATGCGCTATGCCCTGATTCAGCAGCGCCATATGCTGGTCAATGGAAAAGAAGTCAAAAGTGAAGAAGAGTTTCTGAACGGGGATGACAGGATCACGTTGATAATTCCAGATGAGCCAATTGACTGGCCTTGTGCGGAACATCCCTGTCAGGTTGTCTATGAGAATGACTTTGTGTATGTGGTGCATAAAGATGCCGGTACGATTATTTATGACGATGTAAAAAGTGCAGACTGTCTGAATGGACAGGCAGCAGCCTGGCTGAAGGAAAAAGGAATTGAAACACCAATACGGCCTTTGCACCGGCTGGATAAAGACACTTCCGGCCTTGTTTTATACAGCAAAGTTCCGCTGTTTCAGGGTGGCCTGGATGCACAGATGGCAAATCACCGTATTTCCCGTCAGTATCTTGCCATCTGCACTGGCAAACAGATTCCGGTTGGCACATCGTTTGTCATCGATGACAGAATCGGCCGTGACCGCCATCACAGCGGTCAGTTTATTGTCTCCCCTTCTGGACGAGATGCCCGTACTAAAGTGACATGTCTTGCTAAAAAAGGAAGTTATCTGCTGTTTGGATGCCAGCTGGAAACAGGCCGCACCCACCAGATCCGGGTGCACTTGTCTAACCATGGATGGCCGCTGGTGAATGATCCTTTGTATGGCCATCGCTCTTCTGATTTTGAAGGCATGGGGCTCTGGGCCTGCAGTATCACGTTTCATGATCCCATTACCAATAAACGTCATAAGATTCATGATCTTGACAATCCTGCCTTTCATTTCTTTCCAATGGATGACATACAGTATTAATTGTTCATGACATTGCAGAGATAAATTCTTATACTTTGGAAAACAATAAGGAGGAAATATTATGTTTCTGCTGATGGGGCCGATTACCAACATCCTGCTGCTGTATGTTCTGGCAGCGGTGCTGCCGGCCATCTTTCTGATGATGTATGTATACAACCAGTCAAGGATGCACAGACAGCCTACCGGACTGTTGATGAAGCTTGTCTGGGATGGTGTGCTGGCAGCCCTGGCTGCGACGGTTCTGGAACTGATCGGTGAAACCGTGCTGAACAGTTCATCCCTGGCCAATTCACCAAACTATCTTGCTTTTCTTGCCTTCCTGGTGGTTGGTGTTGTGGAGGAAGGAACCAAGTTCTTCTTCATGCGCAAAGATACCTGGCATAATCCCTACTTTGAAACAAGGTTTGATGGCATTGTCTACTGTGTGTTTGCCTCCCTTGGCTTTGCCGCATTTGAGAATATCAAGTATGTGTTCTCGTATGGACTTGGGGTAGCACCAAGCCGTGCCCTGCTTGCCATTCCCGGCCATATGTCCTTTGCGGTATTGATGGGCTACTTCTATGGGCGCGCAAAGCTGCGTGAGGACTGCGGCCATCATGGCGAAGCCATTGCCATGCAGGTGATTGGTTACCTTTCAGCTGTATGTCTGCATGGTGCCTATGACTTCTGTGCTATGCTTGGCACCGATACTTCCACGATTGTCTTCTTCATCATCATTATCGTGATCTATCTGATTGTCTTCCGGCTTGTCAAACACGAAGCTGCCAACGATCGGATTGTATAAGGGAATGCGCTGCATTCTCTTTTTTTGGGTGCAAAAAAACTGCCGGCGATGAAGATCGTCAGCAGTTTTCCTTTGGTCAATCAGAAAGCCCAGAAATACATCAGCAGAATATGTGCTGCAAGCATGATCAGAGCAACCGGAATCTGTGCCTTGATGATGGCATACTTGTTCTTGGTTTCCAATAATGCCGCCGGCATGATGTTGAAGTTGGCAGCCATCGGTGTCATCAGAGTGCCGCAATAGCCAGCTGTTAATCCCAGGGCACCAACCACAGCCGGGTTAGCACCTTCGTTGATCAGGAATGGAATACCAATACCAACCGTGATGACAGAGAATGCCGCAAAGCCATTGCCCATGATCATGGTGAATAATGCCATGCCTACGCAATAGACAATGCAGGCAATCAGATGAGCGTGAGCCGGAATGATGGCAGCGACGCCGCTGGCAATGACATCACCAACGCCGGCTGCGGTAAACAATGCACCCAGTGCAGACAGCAGCTGTGGTAAGAAAGCCACTGCCCCCATGTTATCAAGCAGTCTGTTTCCTTCGGTGATGATTGACTTGGCTGGTGCTTTGGTGATGGCAAGTACCGCAATCACGCCGCACACTGCAGAAACACCGATGGAGTTATTGGCAGAAACAATGCCAAGGAAGGACAGCACTACAGATACCAGCGCCAGGATCAAAGCCGGAATGAATACCTTGTATCCGACTTTATCGGCATTGGCACGTGTTTCTTCACGGGTAGGAACATCGTTGTGTGTTTCCACAACGCCGCCGGTAGCGGTGATCACAGCTGTAGCAACAAGCAGGAAACCGATCAGAGCCGGTGGCACATATGGTCCGACAATGAAGCAGACACCCATGATGCACCAGAAGATACCGGTTGTTGTGTGCTTCTTGACGGAGGTATCACGGAATGCCTTGACACCGTTGCTGATGAAGATCAGACCGATGATGATATAGAACAGTTCCTGCAGAACAGGATTGTACTTGTTGGCAATCTCAGTAGGAACCAGTGTAATTGCCTGTTGAATCATTTTCCTGCCTCCTTTGCATACTTCTTATCGAGTGCTTTGTCATACCACAGATAATACAGGGCACACACGACCATACAGATGATGGCAATCGGCCAGGAATTGACAGCAATCTGCAGAGCATCGACATTGAGGCCCTGGGTTGTCAGTGTATTGACGATTAACAGTGTTCCGGATGCACCCATGAAGCAGTTCTGTCCGAAGAAGTTGCCGAAGTTTTCGGTGCCGGCCGCAATACCTTTGAGGCGGTCCTCTTCTGCGTCATCTTCCAGCACCTGATCACCATAGCGGTTGGCAATTGCGCCTTCAGACATCGGCAGGATAATCGGACGGATGAACTGTACATGGCCGCCCAGGCGCAGTGAGAATGCTGCAGACAACGTACGGATGACGGTCCAGACAGCCAGAAGTCTGCCGACGGTCATGGACTTCATCTTCTTGATGAAATCCTTGGCTTTATCACGCAGGCCATACCGCTCACAGATACCAATGACGCCAACGGTTAAAGCAAACAGTGTTGCTGTACGGTTGGTGATGAAGGAACTTCCGAATGTCTCAAAAATTCCCATGAAGGTCATGGAACCTTCTGCCACGGCGACAAGACCTGTCGCAATGCCAGCGGCCACAACCGTTGCAATTGTGTCCCACCGCAGCGCAAAGCCGATAATGACGATGAGAACACCGATCAGTTTTAAAAGACCCATTACTTTTACCCCTTTCCAATCATTTTCATAAAATAAAAAGAATTATGAAAATGAAAGCACTGATAACAATAATATAGCATCTTGTTTCAGGCTTTCAAAGAATTGTAAAGTCTGGTTTGCGCTATAATTTCACATGGAGGTGTGATTTATGAAAATTCTTGTAACTGGATTTGATCCATTTGGCGGTGAGCCGGTCAACCCTGCGATTGAATCTGTAAAGAGGCTGCCGGATGAGATCGCCGGTGCTCAGATTATCAAGCTGGAAATTCCTACTGTTGTTTACAAATCACTGGAAAAAATTGATGCTAAGATTGCGGAGTGTGATCCGGATGTCATTCTGTCTGTCGGCCAGGCTGGCGGCAGACCGGATATTACGGTAGAACGTGTCGGCATCAACTGTGATGACTGCCGGATTCCGGATAATGAGGGCAATCAGCCGATTGATGAAAAGATCTATGCGGATGGACCGGATGCTTACTTCTCTGCCCTGCCGATCAAGGCAATGGTAAAAGCTGTCAATGGAGCTGGTATTCCGGCATCCGTTTCCGATACAGCCGGCACTTTCATCTGCAACCATGTGCTGTATGGTGTCCGCTACATCTGTGAGCACAAGTATCCTGGCAAACGTTCCGGTTTTGTTCATATCCCGTATATGACAAGCCAGGCAGTTGGCAAGCGCGGTGTTCCTTCCATGAGCCTGGATGATATCGTCAAGGGATTGACTGCTGCCATTGAAGCCATTGTCAAAAACGAGACAGATATCAAGAAAACCGGTGGCAAGATCTGCTGAAAAAAGATCCCTGACGGGATCTGAACTAATGCATTTTCTTTGCTTTGGAAGCAGCCTTGCGCTGCTTTTTTTGTGTTTCTTTCTTCTGCAGGTAGTCACGCTGCTCTTTGGCAGCTGCTGCAAGGCCGCCGCCTCTGACCAGATGAACAGCAGAGACAAGACCGGCAATTGCCATCACCATTTCAAGAATGCTGAATGCAACGCCAACCCATGCCCGTACCGCAATGGTGTAGTACAGCTGGGCTAGTGCAATCAGCAGATCGATATAGCTTGATGTTGTTAACATCCTGTCTTCATTGATCGGCAGAAAGACAAGAACAAGTGACAAAGCCAGAACAATTCCAGCTGTGCCTCTGTTATTGAAAAGCATTGTCAGTACACATGCCGCAATGCCATAGCACAAAGAAACCCATTTGTTATGCTCGATCTGTTTCTGCACAAGAGCACTGGCCAGCATCAGCAGGAAATAGACGGTTCCGGCAAAGGCACTCAGATAAAAGAACATCAGGGCAAACAGTGCCTCTGCCAGTAAACGTGACTGATAAGCTCTTTTCTCTTCGGAAAGAAAAGGAGCGGCGATATACAGCAGGATGCCGATCACCCCGAACACACCGCCCATAAATGCATTTGACATCGTCATTTCATCATCCTCTGCATGTCGTCAATCATATCATCAATCAGCCTTTCCTGATAGCCTGCCCTCTTCTTTGCCAGAATGCACTGGCATGCCTGCTGCAGCGATGCACTTTGTACACCATCGAGTTCATGCAGGCGCTGCTGTGAAATTTCAACCTCAGACATTGATTTATGATAATCTGATGCGTCCATGTGCCAGGCATGGATGAGATCAGGATGGCGCTGCAGCAGGCGTTCTGTCATCAGCACGCCTTCCGGGTCAAGATCCGAACTGTAGAACATACTCACGTTTTCTTCAGCAAGCATATCGATCACCAGCAGTGAAGCTGTTTTCATCTGCCCGGATGTGCAGATCATGGATGCCTGTGGAAGCCTTGATGCAATCTCGCTGAATACCATCTGGTTTTCCAGAATGAAAACAGGCTGCTGCACTGGTATCACCGTTGTAATGCTGTGCAGCTGTGACAGCGAGACCAGATAGTATTCGTTCTGCTGCAGAAAGCCTTCATAGGCCGGATGATATCCATCCTTTGTCACAAAATGGAAGCCCTGCATCGTTGTAAAGCTGGAAATCGCATCAGGACGAATGTGCATGCGGATATACAGGTCCAGCTTCATCTCAGCGCTTAACTTCTCTGTTTTATCATGCAGGCAGTACTGCAGAAGGCGCAGAAAGATGCGCCCGGTCTCTCTTTCCGCATCAAGACCATGGGGATCACCAAGTGCCTCCATTGCCAGTACGGAAAGGCGGATATCATCCTTCTGCCGCTGCAGGATCGATAATGCTTTTGCACAAGGCACATACGTTTGTGGATTTCTGGCCATGCGGAAAGCCGCCATTGGCATTGCTTTGAGCCAATGATATGCATCCTGGCAGAAAGAAACATCTGCCAGCGTTTTCTCATAGACTGACTGCTGCTGTTCCTTCTGTTTCTGTCTTTTTGTACGGTTGGTTATCAGATCTTCCTGATAATATTCACAGAGCAGATCATACAAAGAAAGAGATGCATATTTTGTATTTTTAAGTGCTTTTTCGAAGTCAGAAAGAGAAAAACGGATTTCTTTGGACGACGAGAAGGTTTTGCCAAAAAAGCGGCCAAGATCATAGCTTTCCTCTTCGGTTGGATTCTTGAGGATCACCATGCCGCTGCTTCTGCCATAGGACTGCCATTTATCCTTCATTTGTTTCATGGCACGGTCAAAGCCATGACGGTTGCGGAAATAGTTTACGGCTTCACTGTTCATCCAGCACCTTCGTTCTGCCATTCCAGTGGTAGAAAATCACGGTAATATAATCTGCATTCTCCGGCCGCAGCAGCTCAGCAATACGCAGTGCATTAACAGTTTCATAGCAGCCCCATAGATACTGAGAGTTCATGATATAGTCAAAATCAAGTTCCGAGACAAGGTGGAACATACTGGCAATGTTCTTGTCATCTACACCGGCAAATGCTTCATCCAAAGCAATCAGGCGCGGATGGTCAGCACGTGAAGATTTCTGGTACTGAGCATTGACAGCTGCAAACAATGGGATATACATTGCCATTGCCTTTTCACCACCGGAAAATGTATTGAAAGCATGATCCGTCAGCTCTTTTGGCGTTTCATTGACACGTGTATACATCATGCGGAATTCAAACCACTGGCGGTAGTCAAGGGCATCCCGGACCATCTCCTGATAGTTGACAGGAATACCGGCATCTGCTGCTTCCTGCTTTCTTTCCTGAATTTCATGGCGGAAATGATCTGCCACTTTCTGAATATCTTCCTGTGTTAACAATTCATGATCCCTGCTCAGGATAGATTCCAGCTGATCCGCTGA
Organism: Lactimicrobium sp.; assembly: GCF_036453465.1. Taxonomy (NCBI): domain Bacteria; kingdom Bacillati; phylum Bacillota; class Erysipelotrichia; order Erysipelotrichales; family Erysipelotrichaceae; genus Lactimicrobium; species Lactimicrobium sp. The sequence goes on along the minus strand of NZ_JAZHUW010000004.1, from coordinate 80,451 downwards.
CAGTTCTCCTTCTTCCAGGCTTGTTTTGGGAAGCCAGCGCAGAGAAAAGGAAAGGCCCATGGAAGAATCCATATTTTTCATCAGCTTTGACATGTCGTGGATCCAGGTGCGGCTTTCAGCAATCTTCATGGTCAGCTTGCGGCTGAGCGTATCAGAAAGGATGTTTTCAAACAGCTCTCTGTCTTTCTGACGGATGAGTTCTTCCGTTTCAGATATATTCTGCTTGATTTCCTGAGCGAAGGCAGTGATGTCCATTTTGGCAGCACCCAGTACAGCCGTAATGACAGTGCGGCTGCGGATCAGGTCCGGCCGCTGTGTTGGCCCAAAATATTCTGATGATTCAATACCAGTGGAGGAAAGACTGGCAACATGACGGCTGAATGAACTGGACAGCCGGGTATTGATTTCAGATGGTTCACGATCCAGCTCTTTCTGATCAATGGATCTGACGATCTTCCCTGCCTGTGCCAGGATGGATTCATCGTCCTTTTCTGATTCATCTTCCAGAAGATTCAGACGCATATCTTCCAGATAATATTTCCTGGCAAAGTCAAACTTTTCACTGGCATCCTGCAGCTGTCTGTCTGCTTCAGCCAGCTCCTGCTTTTCAGTTTTCAGCCGTTCTTCAAGGCGGACAAGATCTTTTCCAGTCTTATCGGCTTCTTCCCTGTTTTCACCCTGATGCTGATACAATGCATCAATTTCACGGGCAGCCTTCTGATGATCCGGATCCTGCAGGATCTGATCCTGTGTCTGAATTCTGTCCAGAAGTCTTCTGACTTCAGCCTGATCCTTCTGCTGGCGGGTCAGTTCCCCGTCAAGCATTTCCTGCTTACTCTCACTACTTGCCTGCAGAAAGCCTTTTTTCTCTTCTGCTTTTCCATGATCCATGGCAAGAGCATACAGTCTGGAGGCAGCCTGACTGTAATTGCGACAGGCGTCCACAGCATTCTGATAGCCTCTGGCTGTATGGGCATATGGGTAGGGCCTCATCATCGTATTGGCTTCCCGTTCAAGACGCTTATATGTATCCTGCTTCTGGCGGCGGACATCATCTGCCTGATCCATGCGGATGCGGGCCAGAGATGCCTCTTTTTCTGCTTCTTTTCTGGAACGGACAGCATCATTGAGATCTTCTATATCAGGAGAATGATCCTTTTCCTGCTGCAGGATCTGCTGTCTTTGATGGAGCTGATCAAGCTGGTTCAGGATGCCATTGTACTTCTGCATTTCTGTATCGATTTCTGCCTGTTTTGCTTCAATTGCCAGCTGATGCGCATGCCGGCGTCTAGCTGCACCGATGTAAACAGCTTCATCTGTGTCATCTGTCTGCACTTTTCCTTCCAGCATGCCATTGCGGAAATAGCCATCCTTGCCAACAATAAACTGCCCGTTTGTTTCTGAGATACAGGACAATACACGCTGTGTTTCCTGAAGCAGTGATGATGTCATCCCGGTATTCTCTGCATGAAACAAAGTGCAGATTTCACCAGGATTTTCTGCTTTGATGAAGGTATCTTCATCAACAAGGCGTCCAGCCTGATCATATTGATCTTCAGGTACAATCAAAGCATCAAGAAGTCCGGCTGCCTGCAGCTGCTTTTCCAGCAAGGCCTGCCGACGTGTGTCATCCGTTGCAAAATCAATTGCCTCATACAAAGGCATGCATTCTATTCCAGCACTCTGCAGCTTCTTTCTGGAGTTGACAACCCTGTCATTGCGGGGCGGAACTGCCTCTTTTTCCTGCTGCAGTGCCTCCAGCTCATCCTGCCGTTTTTTCAGGCTCTCTTTCTGCATTTTCAGCTCTGCCTGCAGACTGGCTTCCTGTTTATTCAGAACACTGTCCAGTGCCGATTTGATCTGGTCAGTCAGCTGATAATATTTGCGAATGTCTGTTTCATCATACTGGCGGATCAAAGACTGCAGCTGCTGCAGATCATGCTCGTTAATGACATATTCCTGATTGCTGGCAGCCGCCAGATGCCATGCCTCAATCAGCTGATCACGGGCAAGATCGCAGTCATTTTCAGCCTTGCTAACTGCCTCATTCAGCTTCTGATAGGTCAGCTTCAATTCATTCCATTTCTTTTCTGCTTCATCCGCCTGCACAAAGGCCTGATCTTTTTCTTTCAGCTTGGATAGAATCTGTTCCAGCTGCTTTTGCAGTTCATTGATTTCTCTTTGTACCTGCTCATACAGCACACTGATCTTTTGACTCGTTTCAAACTGTTGAAACGCATCAGCATGCGAAAAGCTCACATCTTTGTTGATCTCTTCCATCTGCTGCAGCTGCTTTGCCAGCTGTGCCTGCAGACCGTCAATTTCTGTCCGGCAGTCTCGAATGTCATTATCCAGCTGGTGTAACTCACCCTGCAGGGAATCAATCTTTTCATGACGTGCATTGATTTCATTTTGAAGAGATTTGACCTGCTGGCTGTCCTGCTCACGCTGCTGTCTGGCTCTTTGAATCTCGCCAGCGGTTTCACTGTAAGCTGCCAGACGGTCATTGATGATCTTCATCTCTTCATCCAGTATTGCAAGCCGTTTATGCTTTTCATCCTGCTGCGCTGCATTTTCTTTGATCGTATTCTCATGCTGTGCAATGGTGTTCTGCCACTGCTGCAGGCTGCTTTGGGCAGTCAGATAATTCTGTGCCTTTCTGGCAGCGATATAGCGGTTATAGCGGCTATATTCATCCAGAACGTAACGCAGCTGGGAAGATGTATTGCGCAGATCGTCAAGCCTTGCGGCAATGTTATCCATATTCTCCATAGCTGTAACCATCGGAGAAAGATCATTGTCACTCAATGTCTGCAGAGAGTCGTTGAGGATATCATATACTCTGGAAGGCTTGAATTCCTTTGACAGTTTGGAGCCGCGGATCTTGATCAGCAGTGATGTAAGCTGGTCATATTGATCAATACGTTCAAAGCCAAATAGATATTTATTGACTGCTTCTTTGTACTCTTTCTGTGATTCGCAGAAAAAGCTACTGGCACCGATCATCTCTTTGCATTCTCGTTTGGAAAGCGGAACATAGGTACCACTGCCGAGGTTCTTGCATAATTCACATCCCTGCTGACCAATCCGTCTGCCATCCATGAGGACGAAGCCCCAGAAATACAGGCCCTGATGGCCGCGGACAGCGCGCTGGCCGATTCCGATGGTACGGTATTCTTTCGTTTCTGGTTTGACAAATTCCAGATACAGATAGCCGGTAGATTCGTCTTTATCATGAACGCCGAGGAAATAGTATTCCATACGGCGGTCATTGGAGCCAAAGGGATCCAGGCGGCTGGGGGTGCGGTCGCCATCAAGAATAAAGGGAATAAAGCTCTGGGTCGTAATCGATTTTCCTGAGCCATTCTGTCCGCGCAGCAGAATATGGCCATGATCCAGATTGAAAACCTGGTTGTCATACAGCCAGAAATTGACAAAGCCAAGCCGGTTCATCTGCCAGCGGTTTCCATTGTTTTCTTCCATAGCTTTCAGAACAGGGATGTCTGCCTGCTCTTTTCCTCCTTTTTCCCGCGTGTATTCTTCACTTCTTTATCTGCCTGCTCAGGATGGAAATTTGACGGGTACCGCCCGCTGAACTTCCATACCGCAGGCAGCAGCTTGATCCTGTCATCTTGCTTTTCTGCCATCATCCAGTCCATCATTCCCTGCAGAATATCATCTGCAAGCTTGTCATCCGGCATTTCGCGATAGGCTTTGCTCCAGGCAGCCCGGTACTTGTCTGCACAGGCAGAAACAGCGGACACAAAGGCTTTTTCTGAAATGAGTGAAGTACCATTTGTTTCAATCTGCACATGCTCTCTGAGGTACTGGCAGACCAGCAGAATAATATCGCTGCGCATGGAGCCATCCGGGAATTGAACACCATAATTTGTTTCCTGATTGTCATTGACCAGAAAGGCTGCACCACGGTGAAGATCAAGGCGTGAGCCGGCATTGTCATACAGATTTTTGGCAACATTGCGGCGGTAATTCTTGAGATAGAATGCATCCTGATCATCATTGCTCTGCCAATAGAATGCCGGGCTTAACAGCAGGTTGCGGTAAATGCGGTTGACACGCTCACTGCCGCGGTTGGCATCTGATCCCGCCTGTACATGATTTTCATAATCCTGGGGTGTCCTGAAAGATGATGTGTCGAATGGATAATAGACAGCAAAATAACGGGATATACCGGTATTTTCATACAGCATCTCAGCTCTTTGGGAATCATTCAGGGCATCCAGTGATCCCTCATGCAGGATGACAAGACCTGCATTTTCAGCAAACTGCATGACACGGATCAGACTGCGGCGGGTAGAAAAGCTTGTCCAGTCAATTTCAATCCATGGCTTCAGATGCACTTCGATATGATCTGTCAGTTCAGATAGCAGAAACGGCTGTCTGTCCTGCAGGTCTTCCAGAAAGATCAGCAATGCACACAGTATCATATAGTCCAGCTTGCTGGTAAATGACTGGATCCCCATAAAGCTATGCGCATGAGCAGGCACCTTCTCCAGACGAATCAGATGTTCGTTGCAGACAAGCCGCCATCCCGGCAGATCCGCTGCAAACCGGCGGATTTTATCAACATCCCGGCGGACTTTGTAATAGAGATCTCTGTCCTGTTCTTTGATCACCCAGAATTTTTCCAAAAGTATCTGCAAACTGTTCATCCTTCATCCTCAAACTCAATTACATAACACGGCATGGTAAGATCGCCATCACTACAGTGCAGCACGCACTCGCCCTCTTCTCTATCAAGAACATAGCGGCTGCCATATTCTGTGCGTCCTACTTTAGAAGAAGTCATGTTGGCCTGGGCAATCCAGCTTAACAGCATCATTCTCAACTGTGGTGAGATCACATCCTGAATCTTGGCAAACGACAGTCTGCCCTGATGGATGTACTTACTGACTTCCAGACGTTTCTTTTCCATCTCATCCAGATAGGCCTGTCTTCTGGCCGCTTTCTGCAGTTCGCTTGTGCTGTAGGCGGCCCTTTCCATGCGTGGCTTATACGTACGCGAATGGGAAGACAGTGTATACACAAATGGCTCTTCATCCTGGGTAGCACTGGACAGACTGTCCGTGCTGCGCTCCTGTTCCACACTGAAATGGCGCACCTGCATGGCGCCAAAGAGTACCGCTGACAGCTGGTGTGCCTGGCGGATATCCTGGCAGTCATAAAACATGCCGATCCATCTGGCATATTCATCACGGCGGTTGATGCCCCAGTTCTGCAGCTGCACAATCAAAGCCGCATTCTGGATGATCTTCTGAATGATGTCATTAGTGATATCCAGGATATGCATCGCTTCTGCCTGACGGCCGTCTTTGTTCAAAAACCAGTGTTCCAGACTGTCCCATTTCTGATAGATATCTGTACGCAGATCCTGTTCCAGATGATCATTTATTTCTTCCATGGGCCGCGGAATATCCAGCTCACTCTGTACGGTCAGTTCCAGTACCTGATGGCAGACTGTTTCATCAATATTCTGCAGCAGTCTTGCTATCGCTGAGGCATGGCTCTGCAGTTCCACAACGAATTCCCGCAGATAGGAAATCAGCCTATCCTTATGCACAAGGAAAGCAACGCTTTTCAGGATCTTCTCACTCTTGGCAGAATAGAACTCGTGCAGGTAATCATTTGAGTTATTGCTCATCGCTTCAAAGTCGATCAGTAAATCATTCCACCATGCATTGACCTCTTTCAAAGGTGCTGAAACCATCGTATTCATCCTGCTCAATGACTCTTCAATGCGCTTGAAGAAGTTCGTACTTAATGATGCAGAATTCAATGACAGTGTCTCCAGCCGCACGGTCATCCGCTCTACTTCTATGCCAGCTTTACTGATGGAATACGTAAACTGCTTATTTCTGTATTCAGCAATTGTATAAACATTTCTTGGCTCCTGTACTGCATCCAGGCTTTTCCATTCCGTAAGCTGATTAAGATCAAGCTTGAGCTGATCTATGCTGAGATCCTGATATACCGGGAATTCCTCTTTGAGCAATTTCATGACATCCTGCGTAGTAAGACGATTATCAACACGCTCATAAGCATGATAAAAAACACGCATGATCGCCCGGTAGCGTTCTGCGTTATCAGCAGTCAGGTAAGCTGTTTCACTGATACGGTGCAATTCTTCCATGCATTCTCCTGTTATTGTGCCTGATGTGAAGACAGATACTGCTTCAATACATCCAGATGTTCTTTGGTTTCATGATAGCCGCGCCAGTACAAGTCTCCAAGCTTATCCATATCACTTTCAAAACGGCGGATTGTAATCGGCTTCTCCGGAGCTAACACAAAGATTCTTCCGGCTTTTTCCAACTGATCCAGACCGTTCAGAGAGATATTGTATCTGGCATTCTGTTCATCCAGATCATAGACAGCCTGCGGCAGTTTACGGTACATCTTGTTGATGGCAAGAGGGCTGGCAATCTTTTTGCGGTATGCACGGTCACGGGTGCGGATGACAATAATTTTGTCATAGCCTTCGGCCAGTGCCCATTCATATGGGACCCGCACACTCAGGCCGCCATCCAGATATAGGGAGCCATCAATTTCTACTGGCTTAGAGATATATGGCACGGTTGCGGATGCCTGTACCGCCTTAAAGATATCGGTGCATTTTCCTTTTTCAAAATAGACGGCTTTGCCGGTTTCCAGATTTGTTGCCACTGCCACGAATCTTCTTTCCGGATTATTAAAGGCAGCCTGATCAAAGCCTTCACCCTGATGGAACAGGGTATCAAATGCATAGCTGAACCCGGTGATGCCATGGTCATTTTTCATTGCCCCAAGACCGCAGTAATTCTGGTCATTGCGGTATGTCAGATTCAACCTTGCGGAAAAGCCAATCTGTCCTGCTGTATAGGCAAGTCCAGACATCGCACCGGCGGAAACACCGATGGTGCAGTCCATATTGATGCCGTTTTCCATCAGGGCATCCAGTGCACCCTGGGTATACAAACCGCGCCAGGCACCGCCTTCCAGCACCATACAGCCATGTGTAAGGCCGCCGGCTGCCCTGCCCTTTGGCAGTTGATCCAGTCCACTGTAAACTTTCATTTCAAATCCTCCTTCAGATGATGCCAAGCTGTTCCAGCATCTTTGCCACACCATCATTTTCGCAAAGATCTGCTGTCAGATCAGCATGTTCTCTGACCCCATCCTTGGCATTTCCCAATGCCACGCCAATGCCTGCCTTCTCGATAAATGGAATATCGTTGCCGGCATCGCCAAATGCCAGTACATTGTCCCACGAAAGGCCTTCATCATCCAGTACCCGCTGAATGGCTGTTGCCTTGGTGACATTGCGTGAGAAAACATCATAGCCATCACGCTGCGACCAGGCAAAGATCAGATCCGGCAGAGAATGAGAGAAAGGCTCAATGACGGATTCATCACCGATGATGAATGTTCCCAATGGTGTACCCGCCTTCAGATGATGAGTTCTCTTGGCATCATCATTGATAACAAGCTTCCATTCCCGTGGATTGCGCACATAGCCTTTCATGAATTTCTCATAGTTGGCATACGTCACAATGGCATCTTCAAACTTGAAGCCAAGACCAATGTCATGGGCCACACATAGATTCGTAATGGCATTCATATCTTCCAGAGACATCGGATGTTTCTCAATGACTTTCCCTGATCTGTCCACAAGACAGGCTCCATTGATTGTGCCAATGATATCCATTGGCAGATCATCAAAGAAACTGGGTGGTATAAACGTATAGTGCCTGCCAGTGCAGATCATCAGCTGATAGCCATTGTCCATTGCTTTATGCAGGGCATTGACTGTATATCTGGACAAAGCATCATGACCAGCAGGTAAAAGCGTATTATCGATATCACATACGATCAGACGGATGTTGGCAACATTTTTTTCCATTGCTTTGTAATCTCCTCCATTCAATGGTATTATTTTAGCGTTACGTGCCCGTGGCGCAACTGGATAGCGTATTTGATTCCGAATCAAAAGGTTGTGGGTTCGAGCCCCATCGGGCGCACGATCACATTATACGAAAAAGCCGCTGTTAATGCGGCTTTTTCTGTTATTTACCGATCGTTTCGGTCAATCATCAAGTAAATTTTCAAAAGAAAAAGCACTCAGTGTGCTTCCTCTTCATCGATGAAATTCAGATCAATACGCTGTCCGTCATGGGCAATGACGGTATTGGCAAACACAGCTTTTACCTGGTCTTCATACTGATCAGGGTCTGCCATGCTTGGTGAATAGTGTGTCAGCCAGAGCTGTCTTACATTTGCTTTAGCGGCAATAGCAGCTGTTTCATACATCATACTGTGCTGGTTGAGTTTGGCTTTATCTGCCTTTTCCGGATCACCATACATACCTTCCCCAATGTAAAGATCTGCATCCTTGCAGTAGGTCTGCAGTGCTTCTACCGGTCTTGTATCGGTGCTGTAAACTACCTTCAGGCCGCGTCTAGGACCGCCGCAGACCATGTCCGGTGTATAGGTGATGCCGTCCATTTCAACGGTGTTTCCCTTCTGCAGCTGGTTCCATGCCCGCAGCGGGACATGATTGCTTTCGGCTTTGGCTTTGTCAAAGCGCGGACTGCGGGGCAGAACAAACTGATACGAATAACATGGCACAGAATGGCGCACGGCAAAAGCTGTGATCTGCAGGCCTGCTTCCTGGAATTGTTCCTGGCGTTCCCGGATCTCATGGTAATGAATGGGAAAAGGAACGTAGCGGGCAATCATGGATACCCCCTGCAATAGATCCGGCAGGCCTCTTGGTCCATAGATCGTAATAGGGTCCGTACGGTCTGCTTTTGCCATGGACAATAATAATCCAGGCAGGCCGGCGGTATGATCCGCATGGTAATGGGTCAGCAGGATTGTATTGATATGTTTAACCGAGAAGCCCATGCCATGCAGGGCAATCTGGGTGCCTTCCCCACAGTCGATCAGTACCATCTTGCCATCACAGCGTAATAAACAGGATGTCAGCCATCTCTGTGGCAGTGGAACAGTTCCGCCTGTTCCTAACAGACATACATCCAGCATTCTAGATTCCTTTCAGTATCTGTGACAGCTTTGGCATCAGCTGCTGCTTGCGTGAAATAATATTGGCATCAAAGCCGCTGTGCTCATCAAAGGTTGTCTGCAGCATATCACTGAGTACATAGCTCAGCGGTCCATAGTACACAAACAGAGAACCTTCACCCATTACATCTGTAAACAGCATGACCATCAGATCCAGGCCATTGGCAGCCTGTTCCTTCTGCAGATTTTCCTTGAAGGCAGGCAGAATCTTCTGGACTTCTTCCATGTGGGAGTAGTTGGTCTGACCGATGGCAAACTGGAAGCGGCCGATCTGGTATGTCTTAAGGTCACGGTTGAGAATTTCATGCGGCGTGGAATCCTTCAGGGCAACCGAAGCACCAAGCATTTCTCTTGCATAGCCAGGCACATCTTTGATGCCTGCAATCGGTGCCAGCCAGGATACCGTGAAGCGGTCCTGATCCGTTGTCGTGGCACTCTTGAAATGCAGGGTGTCAGAAAGAATCGCTGACAATAACAGTCCGGCCATGTCATGATCCGGCAGCATACCGTTTTCCTGATACATGGAGGCAATGATCGTACAGGTGCATCCGACTTTCTGGTTTCTGTAAAGAATCGGATGATCTGTGGTAATGCCGCCAATGTGATGATGATCAATGATGGCCAGCAGGTTGGCATTTTCAATGTGGTTGATTGTCTGGTTGACGGCAGAATGGTCTACCAGGACAAAATTACGGTGGTGATAATTGCGGGTATGGTAGCGGGAAATACCGCCGATGACCTTGCCGTTTTCATCTATGACCGGATAAGAGCGGACTCTGGAATTCATCATCTTGGCAGCCACATCTTCTACATACTCGGTATCACGGAACGTAATGATTTTGGTTGTCATTACCTGTTCCACACTGTAGCTTTCCGTGATGACTCTGGCTGTATTCATCGTATCGGCATCGGTTTCAATGATGGCCGTATGATGCTCTTGGGCAAGCTGCTTTACTTCATCGTTGATCTTCTGGCCGCAGGTGATGACCAGGCAGGCAGCCCCTGCTTCAATGACCATCTTCTGCTTGTCCTGGCCACTTGACAGTACACAGATGCTGTTGGCAAGAGAATACATGCTGGCTTCTCTGCCCTCCAGCGTGATGATATGCACTCTGCCATTGGAATGGAAATCCGGCATATCCAGCACGATTGAGCCGCCTACCGTATGAGCAATGTTTTTCAACGAGCATGTGCTCATCAGAGAATCCAGATCTGCCTCTGGATGGATGCGCACTCTGGAAAGGTCCGTCGTCGTGCAGATCCCGGCCAGGCCGCCCTGATCATCGGTAACATACAGGGAACGGTTCTGGGTCCGCAGCATCACGTGCCAGGCATGATGCACCGTTGCATCATGGGAAATCATGGTCGGCTCATCCAGATCAATGTCCTTGAGCATGGCTCTGGCATCTGTCAGCAGCAGCGGATTTTCCTGATGAAAATGGCGCAGAATAAACTTGGTTTCTTCGTTGAGAGGACCCTGGCGGCAGGCAATGGCTTTATGGCCAAGCCGGTTGAGCAGATTGCTGTAAGTCAAAGCTGCACAGATCGAATCAGAATCCGGATGTTTGTGGCCGATTACATAAATGTTGTCATTCATTGTGCATCCTCCTGCACGATGGAAAAGATATTCTTTTTACGGTCTGTTGGAACTGGTTTTTCTTCAGCTGGCACCCCAATGGCCAGGGCTCCGACTGCAAAATAGCCTTCTGGTACACCCAAGGCACCTGCCAGCTTGTCATAGGCAGGGCAGTTGAATACATCCGAGACAAAGTTAATATAGCAGGATCCAAGGCCGATGGCTTCGCATGTATACATGATGTTGGCCAGGGCAAAGACTGTATCTTTGACTGGTTCCAATGCCTTCTTATCAGCGAAGGCACATAGCAGCAGCGGCGCATTGTAACAGTTTCCTGCTGGTTCAGCAAGCTGTTCGATCTGATGGATAATCTCCTGGTTTTCAATGGCACAGAAAAACCATGGCTGTTCATTGCGGGCACTGGGTGCCAGTTCTGCGGCTTCCTGCAGAAGTGCCAGCTGATGGGAAGTGACCGGTGTTTTCTGAAAGCGTCGGATACTGCGGCGGTTTTTGATCAGATCCAGACAGATCTCAGTATGAGAGGATTTCATTGCCGGTTTCCGTAATCAGAATGGTGTGCTCCCACTGGGCGGAGTCACTGCCATCCTTTGTGTAAATTGTCCAGTCGTTATAAGGGTCAATGACAACAGCTGCCTTACCGGCATTGATCATCGGCTCGATGGTAATCACCATGCCAGGTACCAGTACCATGCCGGTATGAGCCTTGGCAATATGAGCAACAAACGGATCCTCATGGAAGCCGTTGCCGACACCATGGCCGCCCAGTTCTCTGACTACGCTGTATCCCTGATGATGGGCATACTTGGCAATGGCAGCACCGATATCACCAACCGTATTCCATGGCTTGGCTGCTTCCATGCCGATCTCCAGGCACTTCTTGGTTTCTGCCACCAGTCTTTCTCTGGCCGGAGATACCTTGCCGATCATGAACATACGGCTGGCATCGCCATAATAGGAGCGATAGATGGTCGTGCAGTCAACGTTGATGATGTCACCGTCATGAATTTTGCGGTGGCGGGCCGGAATGCCATGGCATACTTCATCGTTGATGGATGTGCAGACGTTCTTTGGGTAGCCTTCAAAGCCAAGGCAGGCACAGATGGCATTATTGTCCTTTGTCACCTTTGCCACAATATCATCGATCTCCTGGGTGCTCATGCCATCATGGATTTCCTTGGCGACGGCATCCAGCACCAATGTATTGATACGGCCTGCCTCACGGATGCCTTCAATCTGGGAAGGACGCTTGATCAGCTTTTCATCCGGTACTTCCATGTGCTGCTGGCGGCAATGCTCCATATGTTCCAGAATATGTTCCGGAATAGGTTCACTCTTAAAATAACTTTCTTTTAATTCTTCATCTGTCATTTTATTTCTCTCACTCTTTTCTATCTGTACTGCCGATTCCGCCGGTGCGCTTTGTGTTCACTTCGTCATCCTCACTGATGCCAAATGGCACAAACACGCCCTGCATAAAAGCCTGCCCGGCTGAAAGATCCAGCACTTTGTCATCAGAACCATTTGTCATTCGGGCAAAGATGTGGCCTTCATTGTCAGCCTGATAATAATCACTGTCGATCACACCGACCGTGTTATCCAGCTGCAGCCTGTACCTGAAGCCAAGCGAGCTGCGCGGAAACAGCAGAAATACGTAGGCCGGATCCATTTTAACACGTATCCCGGTTGCCACCAGAACACTCTGCCCGGGCGCGATATGCAGATCATACGGCATACAGAAATCATAGCCGGCCGAACCTGCTGTTGCCCTTTTTGGCAGCACAATGGCATCATAGGCGGCCTTGACATCACCTGACCATCCAGCCTTTTGTGCGCCTTTGGCAAACTGGTCAAAGCTGACCTTCTCAAATCTTCCTGCAGCTGGTCTCATTCCTGGGAAAACTCCTTCATCCACATATAGATAAAATCGGCTGCTGCCTTTTCAAACGGATACAGCGTCAGCACCGTATTCTCATTGGCAAACACATGATCCGGATAGAAATCTGCATGCAACAGACGGGCAATGGTCTCCTTCTGATCGAACATCGTTCCCATCTGGCTGAGTCCATTTGGCTTGTATGGGAAATCTTCGCGGGCTGTATCGGCAAATGCCGCAAAGATCAGATTACGGGCCTCTTTCAGTGTATAAACCTTTGTTTCCTCTGCCTGTACAAGATCCAGCAGGAAGTCCATCATACCCTCGAAATAATGCTGCGGTTTGAGATATGGCAGCTGCATATTTGATTTCAAAGTATCGGTAATAAAAGTATCGGAGCGCAGCCGGTCGTTGATCATGCCTGCCTGCTTGATGCGTGCTTCCAGCATTTCCACACTGACATACCAATGTGAGAAGAAATGCGGCCGGTGATACAGCGTAAAGGTATACTTATAACCTTTATAGCGGTCAAACATCTTGCAGGCATCATTGTAGCCAAGTGTAAACAGCCGGTTCAGCCGTTCCCGTGAGAAATCCAGGAAGTCGCCGGTTTCACTCTTTGGAAACATGTAGTGGATGTTAGAGCGGCCAAGATAGCCGGGATGGTTCGGTACATGGTTGAGATCCATGACCAGCACTTCTTCTGCGCCTAGCCGCAGGGCAAAATCCACCGGACAGTTATCATAATAGCCGCCATCCACATAGTCGGTGCCGTCAATATTCTTCATGGGGAATGCCGGATAGGCACTGGCGGTAGCAACCAGCCAGTCTTCGCCATGTTCTTTCATCATGTCCTTGGTGACATAGACGCCTTCGTGTCCTTTGGCAGTGGCAGCGATGCAGCCAAAGTCAATGGGCGAAGCGAAAAACCTGTCCGGATTGTAGAGTTCATGCACACGGCTCAGAAACGGCGAGATATCCAGTCCCTGATCCTTTACGTATTTACGCAGTTCTGTAATAAAAGTATCACGTTCATTGAAGATTGTTTTCAGATTCATGTCTGCCGGTGACATGCCGTTGAGGATCATATCAACAGAGAGATTGTCATACAGGGCAAACAGTTTCTCATAGTCTTTCTGTACAACCAGGCATGCGTTCAGGGCACCAACCGATGTTCCTGTCACGATATTCCAGTCATCACGTCCCATTTCAATCAGGGCTTTGATGGCACCGGCCTGATAGGCGCCCTTCGTGCCCCCGCCTGCCATTACAAGTGCTTTCTTCATATCAGCAGTCCTTTCTTGTATTCTCTGCTAACATTTTAGCATCCTCTGCGCTCATTTCTGATTCCATCCTGCAAAATGTGCATTTCAGGATATAATATCTTCCGGAGGTTTTGAATATGAAACTGAATGTTGGCGTCTTCTTCGGCGGTGAATCCGTCGAGCATGAAGTCTCCGTGATTTCCGGCCATCAGGCCATGGCTGCCCTGGATCCGGAAAAATACAATGTCATTCCTGTCTATGTTGCCAAAAACAGAAAGCTGTATGTTTCTGATCTGCTGAATGACATCAGCAATTTCCGTGATCTGAATGCCCTTGTATCCAAGTGCACACAGGTGATGCTTGCCAATGTCGACAATCAGGTGCAGATTCTGCCGGTAAAGCATTCCATGTTCGGGCCGAAGAATCTTGGCACAATTGATGTTGCCATTCCGGTCATGCATGGCACCAATGGTGAAGACGGCACCATTCAGGGCTTCTTTGAGATGCTGAAAGTGCCGTATGCAGGCTGCGATCTGTATGGCGCTGCGGTTGGTCAGGATAAAGTGCTGATGAAGCATATCCTGCACGATGCCGGTCTGCCGATGACAGACTGGTTCTGGGTCTATGGATCTGAGATGGATGAGCACCAGGATGAGATTCTGAAGAAAGTCCACAAGCTGATCTATCCGGTCATCCTCAAGCCGGCCAGAACCGGTTCTTCGGTTGGCATTGCCATTGCCCATAATGATGAAGAATATCTTGCCTGCTTTGAAGATGCCCGCCAGTATGATGAAAAAGTCATTACGGAGAAAGTTGTCAAGCCGATGCGTGAGATCAACTGCTCCGTGCTTGGCGATGGCCATCATTGTGAGGCTTCTGTGCTGGAAGAAGTGACCAAGCAGTCTGCGGAAGACAATATGCTGGATTTCAAGGACAAGTATATGGGCGGATCCAAGGGCTCCACAAAGGGTGGTGTGAAGTCCGGTGCTTCCAAGGGTATGGCAAGCACAGCCCGCAGGGTTCCGGCTCCGTTAAGTCCGGAAGAAACCGAAATGATTCAGAAATATGCCAGACAGACATTTGAGGTGCTGGGTGCATCCGGTGTATGCCGCATTGACTTCATGATGGATGCTGAAACGAAGCATATCTATGTCAATGAGATCAATACGATTCCGGGATCCCTTGCCTTCTATCTGTGGGAAGCGGGCGGTGTTTCCTTCCCGCAGCTGATGGATAAGCTGGTTGATCAGGCACTGGACAGAGAAAGAAGAAGATCACGGATGACCTTCTCCTATGAGACAAACCTGCTGGCAAACTATTCTGCTCAGGGTGTCAAAGGTGCCAAAGGCGTAAAGTAACAGAGTGAAAATGTGAAAAAAGGTGCTGCTGCAGCGTGTGGCTGTAACAGCATCTTTTCTTACATCAGCTTTTCGTCATAGATAGCCCGCTGGCCGCCGACATACTTAGGCCGCCGGCGTGCACAGATGATATGGGCTGCGCCAATATGGTCAAATGAGATTCTGAGGGGTACGACAACCGGATGGATATGCATGCCGATGAGTGTGCCGCCGATATCGATGCCCGCTGAGGCTCTGGCATTGAGGCTTTCCACCAGGACCGGATGCTGCATATGTGCATATGCCTGGGTGCCAAAGGCACCGCCGGCATGGTTGGGCTGCGGGATGGCATTGACCTGCTCAAGATCATATTTTTCCATGCATTCTGCCTCGACTACCAGTGCCCGGTTGAGATGCTCGCAGCATTGTGCCGCCAGATAAATCTCATGTTCTTTCAGAACGCCGGCAATTCCTTCATACAGCTGTCCTGCTGTATCCATGGAACTGTGGGTGCCGATCTTTTCACCAAGCACTTCACTTGTTGAACAGCCGACGACAAAGATATCCTTTGGTTTCAGATGGGCCTGGGCAAGAATCTCTTCCACTGCCCTGGCTGCCTGTTCCCGTATATTCAT
The DNA here is from genome assembly GCF_036453465.1 of Lactimicrobium sp. NCBI lineage: Bacteria > Bacillati > Bacillota > Erysipelotrichia > Erysipelotrichales > Erysipelotrichaceae > Lactimicrobium > Lactimicrobium sp. The sequence goes on along the minus strand of NZ_JAZHUW010000004.1, from coordinate 64,663 downwards.
TTCTTCCATCATGCCCACTTCCTTTCCCTTTCATCATACTCCCTGGCAGCGGTCATGTGTGGCAATGGTTTCGCTTTTGCATGCATGATTTCTGCTATAATTGAGAAAAAGGAGTTTTTTGTAAAATGTCAACACCTCATAACAGTGCAGCACCGGGTCAGATCGCAAAAACCGTTCTGATGCCTGGTGATCCGCTTCGCTCAAAATTCATTGCCGAACATTTTCTGGACCATCCGGTTCTTGTCAACAACGTGCGTGGTGTACAGGGATACACCGGCAGCTATCATGGCGTACCGGTAACCGTCATGGCCAGCGGCATGGGCATGCCTTCCATCGGCATCTATTCCTGGGAATTATTCAAGTTCTATGATGTCGACAACATCATCCGGGTTGGCTCTGCCGGCGCCTATACTGCTGATCTGAACCTGTTTGATGTCTTCCTGGCAGATGCGGCCTATTCGGAAAGCACATATGCTCTTGTGCAGGGCGGCAATCCTGCCCATACGCTGTATCCTTCCGCCGCTTTGAATGCAAAGCTGGAAAAGGCAGCCGCAAAGCTTGGCATTGAGCTGCATGAAGGCACTACACATTCTTCGGATGTGTTCTACCGTGCCAATGACGGCTATCTGCAGGATGTGATTTACAACCACCATTGCAAGGTTGTGGAAATGGAAAGTTTTGCCCTTTTTGCCAATGCGGCTGTTCTGCATAAGAATGCTGCCACGATTCTGACCGTATCGGATTCGTTTGTGACCCATCAGGAAACGACGCCTCAACAAAGAGAAGAGAGTTTTACAAAGATGATGCAGATTGCTCTTGAGGCAGCTGCAGATCAAAGCTTGTGAAGCAGGTTATACAACACTACAATAAGAGCAGAGGAAAAAATGGTCCATTGGGGACCGGGAGGTAATCATGTTACGAATTGGGATGCTTACCAGCGGCGGTGACTGTCAGGCACTGAATGCTGCAATGCGCGGCGTGTTCAAGGGTGTGATGAACAATGCCAAGGAACCGGTGGAATTCTATGGTTTTGAGGATGGCTATAAGGGAATGATCAATTCCCGCTTCCGTCTGCTGACAGAAGATGATTTTTCCAACATTCTGACCGTTGGCGGAACGATTCTTGGCACATCGAGAACACCGTTCAAGGAGATTCACAATCCGCTGCCGGATGGCCGTGACAAAGTGGAGTGCATGAAGCAGACGTATTATAAGCTGCAGCTTGACTGCCTGGTGATGCTGGGCGGCAATGGCTCTACCAAGACAGCGAATCTGCTGTCAGAAGAAGGACTGAATGTCATCACCCTTCCGAAGACAATCGATAATGACCTGTGGGGCACAGATATGACATTCGGCTTCCAGTCTGCGGTGGATATTGCGACCCGCTGCATTGATGAGATTCATACAACAGCTTCTTCCCATGGCCGTGTCTTCATTGTCGAAGTCATGGGCCACAAGGTCGGCTGGCTGCCGCTGAATGCCGGCATTGCCGGCGGTGCAGACATCATTCTGCTGCCGGAGATTCCGTATGATCTGGACAAGATCGTTGATGTCATTGAAACACGTGACCGCCAGGGCAAGCGCTTCACGATCATGGCTGTTGCCGAAGGTGCGATTTCCAAGCAGGATGCCCAGCTGAGCAAGAAGGATTACCGCAAGAAGCTGGAGAAGTATACATTCCCTTCTGTTTCCTATGAACTGGCAGATCAGATTACCAAGAAGACCGGCCGTGAGGTACGAGTAACCATTCTTGGCCACATCCAGCGCGGCGGTACACCGGTTGCTTATGACCGTGTCTTTGCGTCCAGGCTTGGTGCTGAGGCCGCAAAGCTGATTCTGAAGAAGAAGTACGGCGTCATGGTTGCCTATAAGAACCGTGAAATGACAACGGTGCCGCTGGCAGAAGTCGCTGGCAAACTGAAATATGTTGATCCCAATGCCGAGATCATCAAGGAAGCCAAGTCGATTGGCATCAGCTTCGGTGACTGATATTGCGTATTAAAAGGCAGCTGTGGCTGCCTTTTTTATGTTGATGCATATTATTCATTGCACTCTTGGTAAAGACCAGCGGTAATGGGCCGCCAGCAGACGGATGAGCACGATGATGCCCGTGCCAAGATAGATGGCGGTATAGGGATCGCTGTGGCGGAATAAATACAGGGAAATAAGGCCGCCGGCAATGGATGCCACGGCATAAACATGCTTGGAGAAGATCTCTGGCAGAGCATGGATGGATACATCTCGAAGAAAGCCGCCGCCTACACCTGTTACAACACCTGAGAAAATTACAAGGAAGCCATTGTCAGCAGAGAATCTGGTGATGGCTGTATACATGCCGGCAGTGGTGAAGACGCCAAGGCCAATGGAGTCTCCCAGAAGTAAGATAACCCGGAAGGAATGATTGTTCATCGATGTGCCGGAGCGGATTTCATCTCTGGCAATCAGAAAGACGACAATGGAGATCAGGGCAGAAGTAACAACATACATGGAACTGACAAAGGCAGTTGGCGGAAAGATGCCAAGAATGATATCTCTGATCACGCCGCCGGCAGTTGCGGTCATGACGCCAAGAGCAATAATGCCAAATAGATCCAGGCCGGCATGGACCGCCGTAATCGCACCACTGATGGCAAATGCCACCGTACCAATCATCTGGAATGCAGTCAGAAAGTCTTCCATATAAAAACCTACCTTCCCTATTGTACGGAAAGCAGGCGACTTGTGCTAATACTTTTCGATTTTGCGTCGTTCAGGTTTCAGATTGTGCTGCTTTGCCTCACGCTGTCTGGCTACCCTGTCAAAATCAGCTGGCGTAATTCCTTTGGCAGCCATCAGCACAAGCAGATGATAAGCAAGATCATTGAGCTCATTGATCAGATCTTCATTGCTCTGCGACAAGGCCGCAATCACCGTCTCGGTGCTTTCTTCTCCCACTTTTTTCAGGATCTTTTCCAGTCCCTTGTCAAACAGATAATTGGTATAGCTGCCTTCTTCTGGATTTTCCTTGCGATCCAGAATGACTTCATACATTTTCTCCAGTTCACTCATCCACTTCTTCTCCTTCCATATTGCGGTAAAAACAGCTTGTGTGGCCGGTATGGCATGCCGGCCCGTCCGGATCTACCAGCAGTAAGATTGTATCTTCATCACAGTCAACAAGAATCTTTCTGACATGCTGGTAATTGCCGCTGGTTTCCCCTTTGGTCCACAGTTCCTTACGGCTGCGGCTGTAGAATACAGCAAGCCCGGTCTGTATGGTCTTTGCCAGGCTTTCCTGGTTCATATAGGCAAGCATCAAAACTTTTTTTGTGGCGGCATCCTGCACAATGCAGGGCACCAGGCCATTTCCTTTTTTAAAATCAATTGTGATCATAGGCGTACCGGAACACCTTCTTTCTGCAGATACTGCTTCACCTGTTTTACACTCAGTGTGCCATAGTGGAAAAGCGATGCGGCCAGGGCAGCATCAGCGGCATCTGTCTTGAACAGGCTGCCAAAGTCTTCCAGACAGCCGCATCCGCCGCTGGCAATGACCGGTACTCTGACTGCCTTGCGCACTGCCAGACATAAGGGCAGATCATAGCCTTTCTTTGTGCCATCTGCATCCATGGAAGTCAGAAGGATTTCCCCAGCTCCCATCGCCACAGCATCTTTCACCCACTGGATGGCATCAATGCCGGTATCCAGGGTGCCGCCTTCAATGACGACATTCCAGCCGCTGTCATCTTTTCTTTTTCTGGCATCCAGTGCCAGAACCATGCACTGGCTGCCATAGCGGCGTGCCCCTTCCTGCAGCAGCTCTGGCTTGCGGACAGCAGCACTGTTGAGGGACACTTTATCCGCCCCTGACCAAAGCATGCGGTGAACATCTTCCAGCGATCCGATCCCGCCGCCGACGGTAAAGGGAATGGCAATTCGGGAAGCCACTTTTTCCACCATGTCTGCCATTGTCTTTCTGCCTTCCTGGGTGGCGGCAATATCAAGAAAGACAAGTTCGTCGGCACCCTGTCGGTTATAGGCATCTGCCATTTCTACCGGATCACCGACTTCTTTAAGACCCTGAAAGTGGATGCCTTTGACAGTTCTGCCATTTTTGACATCAAGACAGGGAATAATTCTTTTTGTCAGCATGTCCCCTCCTTTTTCTCATACCGTGCAATGGCCTTTGCCAGGTCAATTCTGCCTTCATACAATGCCTTGCCGCAGATGACACCAGCTACCCCGGTATGGGTCAGTGCCTGCAGATCCTCCATACTGCCCACACCGCCGCTGGCAATCACATTGACGTTTTTCAGCTGGCACAGTTCAGTGTACATGGCTGTGTTGATGCCGCGCATCGTACCATCACGGCTGATATCCGTAGCGATGATATTCTCTACACCTAGTTCTGCCATCTTTTCCGCCACGGATTGATATGTCTGATTGGATGCCTGCAGCCATCCGTTAAGTGCCACAATACCGTTTCTGGCATCAATGCCGACGGCGATCCGGCTGCCATAGCGGACCAGTGCTTCTTTCAGCAGTTCTTCATCTTCTAAAGCTGCTGTGCCAAGGATGACTCTTGAAACGCCGCCTTCCAGATACAGGCGGATATCAGACATTGTGCGGATACCGCCGCCGACTTCGGTATGAATGCCTGCCGCAATGGCCGCATCCAGAATGGCACCGGAATTTACCGGATGGCCTGCCTTGGCTCCATCCAGATCTACCATATGCAGCCAGGAAGCACCCTGATGGGCAAAGGTGACAGCGGTGTCCTTGATGGAACTGGCAACTTTTGTTTTCCGGCTGTAATCGCCCTGGACAAGACGGACAGGCACACCATCAATGATGTCAATTGCCGGCAGGATGATCATATGTCTGCCTCCACAAAATAGCGCAGGATCGCACGCCCGTCTTCGCTGCTTTTTTCAGGATGGAACTGGCAGCCAAGGATATTGTCTCTGCCAACCAGTCCCGGCACTCTGTTGATGCCATCCACAGAGATGCCAAAGACCTGGGCAGGATCGGTATCAGATGCAAAGTAGCTGTGCACATAGTACATATAGGGATGGGCAGACAGCAGTGAAAAGACAGGATGGGGGTTGACCTGTTCCAGCAGGTTCCATCCTACTTCCGGAATACGGATATCGTCTCCCTGCAGGCGGATGATGTTTCCCTTTAACAGGCCGAGTCCCTTGTGAAAGCCGTCTTCTTCACTGCTTTCATACAGCATCTGCATGCCCAGACAGATACCAAGCAGCGGTTTTCCTTTTTCAGCTTCGGAAATAATCATTTGATCCAGCTTGTTTTTCTTCAGCATGGCCATACCATCGCCAAAGGCACCAACGCCTGGCAGAATGAGCTTGCCACAGGTGGAAAGTACACTGGCATCGCCAGACACAACCGTTTCAGCACCAACATCATCCAGGGCATGTTTCAAAGAGAACAGGTTGCCGGCACCGTAATCAATGATGCCGATCATGCCAGGCTTCCTTTCGTACTGAAAACACCACCGCCTATCTGTGTAACAGCGGCTTTCAGAGCATGGCCAAGGGCCTTGAAGACTGCTTCAATCTTGTGGTGGTCATTTTCACCATAGAGGATATTGACATGCAGTGTAATCAAAGAGTTGAAGGCAAATGCCCGCAGGAATTCCGGCACCATTTCCACAGACATCGTGCCGATGGTCTCCCGTTTCAGATCACCATGAAAGACCAGGTATGGCCTTCCGGAGCAGTCCAGATCCACTCTGGCCAGGGCTTCATCCATGACACAGGCAAAGGAGCCATATCTTCCAATGCCGGCTTTGTCACCAAGTGCTTCTTTGACAACGATGCCAAGCACGATGCCGATATCTTCCATCGTATGATGGTCATCCACGTCCAGATCCCCTTTTGCCTTCACGCTCAGATCAAAGCCGCCATGAAAGGCAAACAGGGTAAGCATGTGATTGAGAAAGCCAATGCCGGTATCAATGTCCGCTCTGCCGGTGCCATCCAGATTGATGCTGGCATACACATCTGTTTCTTTCGTGACACGGTGATATTCTGCTTTTCTCATGATTGTTCTCCTTCATATGCCTGAATAGCTTTACAAACAAGCTGGTTTTCTTCTTCTGTGCCGATGGTGATACGGAAATACGGGGTACCTTGATAGGTGCGGATGACAATGCTTTCTGCCTGCAGGCAGGCAAGCAGCTGATCAAGATCTTCGGCTTTGCCATAGAGAAAGTTTGCCTGGGATGGCCAGACCTGCAGTCTCCTGCATCCGGAAAGCTGTTCATACATCCGCTGACGCTGTTCTTTGATGCCTTTGACAAAGCCTGCCACATCAATCTGTGGAAGCAGCGCAGCTGCAATTGCCATCGACAGTGAATTCATGGCATAGGGCACAAAGTTTTCCTTCAAAGCCGCCATTGTCTTTGCATTGCCCGCCAAAAAGCCCACCCGAAGTGCGGCCAGGCCGTATGCCTTGGACAGTGTTCTTGTTACAAACAGATTGTCATAGATATCCAGAAGCGGAAGTGCTGTTTCATCTCTGGCAAAGTCCATATAGGCTTCATCAATGACGACTGGAATCTCTTTGAAACTCTGTACGAGCATTTCAATCTGATTGCGGCTGATAAGAGATCCGGTGGGATTGTTGGGATTGGAGAACAGTATCATGTCTGCTTTTTCTTTTTTGCCAAAAGCAATCAGTTCTTCCATGTTTACACCGCCGCCTTCGTTTTGTTTATATCCTATGGTCTTTGCGTCAATGGAGCCGGCATAGTAACGATACATGGAAAAGTCCGGATCCAGGGTGAGAAGTGTTTTGCCTTTGCCAAGGTAAGTTGTGATCAGATAGCCAAGCATCTGGTCGCTGCCATTGCCTGCCAGCAGACAGTCTGGTGAGATACCCATTTTGTTTCCAAAGGCGGCCAGCAGGTCTGTTTCAGCAGGGTCCGGATAGCGGTTGTAGGAAATCTGCGCAGCAATTTCTGCTGCTTTCTGCAGTTGATCACTTGTCAGATTCAGGCTGCTTTCATTGGCATTAAGCAGGATTCTGCCATCCCGTCTGGCTGCTGTATAGGCATTAGTTTTTCCCATTTCTGACCTCCACTGCCCTGGCATGGGCTTCCAGCTGTTCTTCTTTGGCAAGGACCATAATATCGTCACCATCCTGCTGCAGTGCTTCTTTTGAATAGTGCAGGAAGCAGGAACGGTGGACAAAGGCATCCACGCCAAGAGCGCTGGCAAAGCGGGCTGTGCCGCCGGTTGGCAGTACGTGGTTGGTGCCGCCATAATAGTCGCCGATCGGCTCACATGTATCATAGCCAAGGAAGACAGAGCCCGCATTTCTTACCTGTGAAAGATACGGCATCGGATCTTTGATCATCAGTTCCAGATGTTCCGGAGCAATGGCATTGGCATACTGAATACACTGTTCCAGGGAATCTGCTACGATGGCTCTGCCATAGTCGCGGATCGAAGCACTGGCGATTTCTTTTTTCGGCAGGGTTTTCAGCTGTCGTTCCAGTTCTTTGTTTACCCCGTCAAGGAATGTGCGGGATGTGGTCAGCAGGATGGCAGAAGCCATCGGATCATGTTCTGCCTGGGACAACAGATCGGCAGCACAGCATGCAGGATCTGCGCCTTCATCCGCAATGACCAGGATTTCACTTGGGCCGGCAATCATATCGATATCCACTCTGCCAAAGACAAGTTTCTTGGCAGCTGCGACAAAGATGTTGCCAGGTCCTGTGATCTTGTCTACCGGGGCAATGCTTTCTGTTCCCCAGGCAAGGGCAGCAATGGCCTGGGCACCGCCGACCTTGTAGATTTCCGATACACCGGCAAGTCTGGCCGCAAAGGCAATATTGGGATTCAGACGTCCGTCTTTGCCTGGCGGGGTAACCATGACAATACGGCTGACCCCTGCCACTTTTGCCGGGATGACATTCATCAATACGGAGGAAGGATACTGGGCTCTGCCGCCGGGAACATAGATGCCGACTGATGAAAGCGGCAGTACCCTCTGGCCCATGTATACACCGGGTTCTCTTTCCAGAAGATAGGAGTTTGTCTTCTGGGCCATGTGGAAGGCTGTGATATTGTCTTTGGCTCTGGTCAGTGCTTCGCGGAACCGCTTGTCTGTCTTTGCACAGGCTTCATCGATTTCCGCTTCACTCACTCTGAAATCTTCCATTTCAACACCATCAAACCGGCGGGTATAGTCTTTCAGTGCTGCATCCCCTTCCTGTTTGACCCGTTTGATGATTTCATTGACCTTCAGAAGGATTTCACTTGAGATATCACTTGTGCGGCTGTCCAGATAAGCACGCAGCTGCTTTGGATTATCTGCCTTGATTTCACTGAGCATTTTTATTCCTCCTTAGCACTTTCAAGATCATGCAGAAACTGCATGACTTCCTGCCGCTTCAGTTTGAAGGCGGCTTTGTTTACGATTGCCCTGGCACTGATATCACAGACGGTATCATAGACAACCAGGCCGTTTTCCCTGAGGGTTGTGCCGGTTTCCATGATATCGACGATGCCATCGCACAGACCCAGGATCGGTGCCAGTTCCACCGAACCATCAATCTTGATGATTTCAACATCCTTGCCTTTGTTAAGAAAATACTGTCTTGTGACTTCAGGATATTTGGAGCCGATCTTGATATGGCCGCTTTTGGTCAAGGGATTGTGATCGGGCAGAGAAGCACAGATGAAGCGGCATCTGCCAATGCCTAGATCCAGCATTTCATAGTAATCACTGCCGCCTTCCATCAATGTATCCTTGCCAACAATGCCGATATCGGCAACACCATGTTCGACATAGGTAATACAGTCATTTGCTTTGACCAGGAAGTAGCGGATGTCTTTGCAGGTATCCGGGAAGACAAGAGCCCGTCCCTTGTTCTGCAGTTTTTCAACACCATAGCCTGCTTTTGCCAGCATTGCGGTTGTCTGCTGTTCCAGTCTGCCTTTTGTCAGTGCGATTGAAAGACTCACAATACCACCTCCATCTGTTCCACATCGGCTGCTTCCAGCATGACCGGGCCGTCTTTGCGCAGCTGTTTTGCCTTCTGCAGCGCAGCTTCAATCTGCCCTTTGGGATAGCGTAACCGCCGTATTTTCTGCTCTGTATCCGGAAACAGATCCAGCAGGTAGTCAAGCTTGATGCCAAAGCCGCACGCTGGTAAGTCCCGTCCGAACTTTTTGAGCAGGTCATCATAACGGCCGCCGGATAGGATGGCAGTAGCAGCACCTGGTGTGAAAGCTTCAAAGATGATGCCGGTGTAGTAATCCAGATGCGGCACTTTGCCAAGATCATAGGCAATGTGGCCTGCCCCATCCAGCCGTTTCATCATTTCACCAAGATCTTCCATGCGTTCTACTTCTGCTTCCAGGCGGCTGTCAAAGCACAGCGTCTTTGCTTTTTCCAGGCATTCTTCTTTTCCGGAAAGCAGCGGCAGCTGCCGGAAGAAAGCAGCCTGTGCATCACTTAATGACAAAGAACCGGTATAGGCATGCAGATCGGGCATGGCCTTGCGGTCCACAAGGTCGGCCATAGTATCCGTATCTTCTTTGGATAAGCCGCACAGTCTGGCTGCCAGACGGAAGAAGTCAGAATTTCCGATTTCCAGGATGTAGTTTGAAAGGCCAAGGGCTGCCAGTACTTCATCTGCCAGATTGAGAACTTCAGGATCACTCTGGCTGTCTTCGCCGATCAGTTCAATGCCACAGTCACGCACTTCATTGCGCTTGCCGGCAAAGGACTGACGTACCTTGTAGACGTTCTCACCATAATAGAAACGAAATGGCGGTTTTTCATCCCGGTACTTGCTGGCAGCGACTCTGGCAATCGGAACGGTCATATCCGTCCGCAGTGTCAGGATCTGGCCATCCTGATCAAAGAACTTGTACATCTGGGATTCTTTCAGACTGGCATAGGCACGTGCATATGTCTGATAGAATTCAATATCCGGTGTAACAATCTGCTGATAGCCGGCATTGGCAAAGACGGCTTCCACCTTCTGCTGCAATTGACTTCTTTTCTCTGCCTGTGCGCCGGTCAGATCCCGCAGACCGGACGGTGTCTCAATCATCTTCATCTTCTTCTCCCCTTAATACAAAAAGGACATCCCGCAAGGGACGTCCGCAACGTTGTTCCACCCAATTTCACTGCCATCTCACGATGGACAGCCTCATGAAGTACTACCATACTCCTGTGCTGTAACGTGCACACACGGACCTTCTTACTGACTTCAGAAGAACAGCTCCAAGATGTGTTTTCACACCGTCCGTTGTATTTCCTTTCACCCAAGTGGAAACTCTCTTGAACTTCAGGCGGTACTACTTTTTCTCTTCCCTGCTTTTGTGCTTTCATTGTAGTTTCAGCAAAAATGTATGTCAACGCATTTTTATTGAAACTTTTTACATGCGATCAGAATTCCGGCAATGCCTGCAATGACACCCGTCATTTTCAAGCCTGCATTCTGCTTTTTCTCTTGCACAACCTGTTCCATGTCAGGCACGGATTCCTGCTGTTTTTCCTTTGCAGTACGCAGTGCTTTTGTTTCAATTGTGATCGCTTCTTCCTGATCCGGTTCATCGATTGACATGGTATACAGAACTGGCTTTGTATAAGGCGCAAAGCCCTGGGCAGCCAGAAGTTCGACAATCTGATAACTTTCTCCTGGTGAGACAACACCCTGCCCGATCACTTCTGCCTCAGGTGTGCTCTCCCATTCCAGCAGTTTGTTTCCGGAAAGATCCAAAAGGGCCATTCTGGCTCCTGATACCGGCTTTCCCTGCGCATCACATTGGATCACGCGAAGGCTGGCCTGCTTTAAGTCAAAAGATGCCTTTGCATTCTGTCTTGCTTTTGCATCTACGCTGTGCACCCGCCTGCGGCGGTAATGGTATTTTCCGGGCTGTTCCATCATGATGAAATAGGTGCCCTGGGGCATCTGAAAGCGGGCAATGCCATTTTCATCCGTACGTACTCTGGCATACTGGCCATGAATATCCTTTGCCATTCGGGAAAGATCGTTCTGCTGACACAGGGCAATGGCAATTCCGCTGCCGGCATCTTCAACACTTACCTCAACCGATGCATATGGCTGCAGATGCAGCAGGGCCTCAACCGAAGTATCGGGCTGTCTGGATGGCATGCGGAAACGAATGGAACGTCCGCCGGTATAGCCTTGTGGCAGTCCTTTCAGCTGCAGTGAATATACCTTGTTTCTTTCCAGCTGAATATCTTCCGGGCTGCCGGCATAGACGGTATTTCCTTCTTCATCTTTCAGGATGACTTCTGCCTCCTCTACATAGCGGCTGTCGCTCATATCCTGTACACGCAAAGATGCCATGACAGGCTGTGGGGCAATGGTGATGGTACGGGCACTTGTTTTCGCTGAATCAATGAGGATAGGATGAACCTGTTCATCCGGATACTGATCCAATGGACAGTCCATCTGTTTCAAGTAATACGTTCCATCTTTCAGCTTGATCCCTTCCCAGCCTGTCAGCGGCTGACGGTTTACATCATAAGCTGCGATGGTACATTCCGCATTTGAAAACAGCTGATACTGGGTGCCGGCAGGCAGTTGAAATCCGGTTAAAACATACGGAATCACATCGAGCATGACATCAAAGCTTTCCATCTTTTCCACCCGGACTTCCGTGCTGCCGGCAGAGATATAGCCTGCCGGCAGATTCACCGGTGTCAGCCGCAGAAGATCCTGTTCTTTCAGGCCTTTGATCAAGGCACGCGGTTCTGCGGAAACAATGGTTTCAGTGTGCTGGCTGAGATTTTCCACCCGGATATCACACTTGTTCAGCAGCTGGCGGGTGGTCTGGCTGCGCACCGACACAGCAAAGGAAAATGGCTTTCCCGTTAGGGCAATGCGCAGATCTTTTTCCTTGTACAGCGGTACATTGATCTTTACCGGTTGGATAGAATAGCTGTCAGATCCAGGCGAAGAATACAGTGTATACATACTGTTTCTGTTGACCGGGATCGCATGAACCTGATCATCACTGTCCCATTCTGCCACTTTTTCCTTTTGTTCATTTTCCAGCCAGAGATGGTATTGTCCGCCATGGACGGAAACAGACAGCTCTGGTTTTTCCAATGGCACCTCCAGCCGGATGGTATCCTCTGCAGATGGATCCACATCAATGGAATGCAATGTATCATCCTGATAATAGGCAGGATCTTCCATTGAGATACGGTAATACCATGTGCCTTTGGCAAGACCATCGCCGGCATCCACAGGCTGTTCTCCCTTTTCATCCGCAAAGAATGATACAGAAAGTCCCGGCATCTTCAAAAAATCAATCACTGCTGTATCTTCATACCTGTGTACAATTTCCAATTTTTCAGGTTTGCTGGAATCCACATGAATCTCTGTATCCGGAAAGTTTGTCACATTGTCCTTCTTCTCTTTCTGACGCAGAAGATATGTCTGATCCGGTTTGAGCAGACTGCCGATTTCCAGCATTCCATCTCTGGCAAGCAGCTGTGTTTCGCTTTTCTTCTCTGTATCTTCCAGAATGAAAACCGGATCTGTAAAATCCTGCTGTTCTGTATGATCTTCCACCTGCAGAAAGACCTGGATGGGCTGCAGAACGATGTCCTGTTTTTCTTTGATCTCTGCAGTCTGGGCAAGATCATAGTATCCGGCTACAGGTTCCTGAAGGCGGATGTAAGATCCCTCTGGAACAGAAAACATACCGTTATCATCCGTAACAATGATTTTTTCCTGTTCTTCAGTGGGATCGCTTTGTTCGCTGATTACAAGCCGGACATTGGCAGCCGGTTTTTCGCCAGCCAATAGACGTGTCTGTATCAGCATCGGCTGTTTGTCAAAATGCCAGACTGCCAGCCCCAGCAGTGCGCCAAGCAGAAGCGGTTTATGCATAGGCAGCCTCCAGAGACAGATGGGTCTGTGAAATCAGATCATGGAACAGCAGATCTTCAATCTGCGTGTTCAGGTCCATGGGATCCATGCCTTTCTCACTTGCGACATGGCGCAGATCTTCATGACCAATGACTGTCCGCCAGAGCAGAATCCTGCTTTCAATGCCATTTTCCTTTTCAATCCTGTCCAGCATGCCTTCAATAGACGCAATCTTCTCATCAATTGTGTTCAATGCCTCAATCTCAATGCCGCAGGGACTGCCCTTGGCACGTGCCATGCGGATTTTGTCACGCAGAATCTGCAGCTGTACCATATAGCTGCTGTACTGTCCGCATTCGTGTTTCAGGTGCATTAATGTTGTGCTGTTGGAATTCATCTTCTTTTCCTCCTTGTGTGCTTCCCTTTCTCTATGCCCGCAAAAAGCATGGATTCCCTGAAAAAAGTTGTGTCTGCAGATAAAATGAATGGCAGATGGAGGAATGCGTATGGATACAATACAAGCCTTGCGCTGGTATGAAGGCGATGTCAGTGGAAATGATCCGCTGTGGTCAGATCCCAAGGCCTATGTGACGTTCAATGCCGTTTTCTTTGATGGCATTGAAAATGAAACAATCAAGGCAAAGGAGAATAAGCGTCTCAATCCTGCCCTGCTGATCCGCTGGAAAGAGGTTTATGGTGCAGATGGCATATGCGCTGCTTTATTCTCGCTGATGCAGAACTGTCCGTTAAAAAAGCAGTACCATGTGCGCAGAGTGGAACGTCTGTATGACTTTGCCAGGATCCAGCAGTGCGGCCATACCATTGCCTTTACTTCCACTTCTGATGCACCGCACTTTCTGAAAGCCTATGGTGATAAGGATGGCATTGTACTCCTGCAGGCAGATCTAGCCACAGGTACACCGGCGATAGACCTTTCTGCTGTGCTGCCCCAGTATGCCAAATCTGAAGAAGCCGAAATTCTGCTGCCGCCATGGCTTGGTGTGCAGATGATTGAAAAGCCCATGCAGCAGGACGAGATTGCCATTCTGGACCGCAATGGCAATCCACCCGCTGGTCTGTATCAGATGATCGTCAAAGATATGGTGCTGCCAGAAGAAGATGGCAGTGAGGTGCAGGAAGACCTGATTACACCATCCATGCATGTGTATGAATCATTGAACATGAAGAAAGAGCCTGATCCTGCTGAGATCAGAGCGTATATACAGTTGAAAAAGCAGCTGCGAAACCAGTGTGTGCGGGCTTGGAAACAATGCCGGCAGCACACACATTGAGATCAGAATGAAGGAGAATACAAAAATGGAAAAGATTGCAAGTTTTACAATCAATCATCTGAAACTCGAGCCCGGTGTCTATGTATCACGGAAAGACAGGGTTGGCAAAGAAGTACTGACAACGTTTGATCTGCGTCTGACTGTCCCGAACAAGGAGCCGGTCATGAATACGGCGGAAGTGCATACGATTGAGCACCTTGGTGCGACCTTTCTGCGCAATGATGAGACTTGGAAGGACAGAACGGTCTACTTTGGACCGATGGGATGCCGGACAGGCTTCTATGTGATCTTTGCCGGTGATCTATCCCCAGAGGATATCCTGGATGTTATTACCCGCATGTTTCAGTATATCGTTTCCTTTGAAGGAGAAATTCCTGGTGCCAGACCGGCAGAATGCGGCAACTATCTGGATCAGAATCTTGCCAGTGCAAAGTGGTGGGCAAAGCGGTATCTGGAAAAGACACTGCAGAACATTGATGAAGCCCATATGGTATATCCGCAGTAAAGAACACAGGATATGAAAAAGGCCTCCAATCGAAAGCACAGATTTCTCTGTCCTTTCCCGGAGGTCTTTTTCTTTGTCAGGCAATGATGCCTGTGTACTTCAGAACATCTTCCACGGTATCAACCGGTACAATCTTCAAGGCGTCTCTGGCTTCCTGCGGCACATCTTTGAGATCATCCACATTGTCCTTCGGAATCAGAACGGTCTTGACACCGGCTCTGGCAGCGGCCATGAGCTTTTCCGGCAGGCCGCCGATTTCCATGACTTTGCCGCGCAGTGATACCTCACCTGTCATACCGATGGAAGGATCGACCGGATGGCCAGTGACAAGAGATGCCAGGGCTGTGGTCAGTGTGATGCCGGCAGAAGGTCCATCCTTTTTGACAGCGCCTTCCGGTACATGGATATGGATATCATTTTTGGCAAAGACATCGGCCTTGTCCGGGAATCTGTGTCTGACCAGAGACATGGCAATGGAAACAGACTCCTTCATGACATCGCCAAGTTGTCCGGTGACGGTCACTTTGCCAGTGCCCTTCATCATCAGAGATTCAATGAACAGGATTTCACCGCCGGCTGCCGTCCAGGCAAGACCTGTCACAATACCAGGCTGATCATTCTTCAGAACGCGGTCATGATGGATCGGTCTTGCATCGAGATAGTCTTTGAGATTGTCCTTATCAATGACAAGCGTATCCTTGCGGCCATTGGCAATTTCCACAGCGCAGCTGCGGCATAATGTATCCAGCACCTTCTTCAGGCCGCGCACACCGCCCTCCATCGTATAGGAGTCGATCATTGTCCGAATCGCATCATCTGTTACTTCAAGATCCTTGTCCTTGATGCCCATGGCAGACATTGCCTTTGGCAGCAGATGCTTTCTGGCAATCTGGAACTTGTCAGATGCCGTATAGCCATTGAACTGAATGACTTCCATACGGTTGAGCAGCGGTTCCGGAATGTTGTCAATACTGTTGGCTGTGCAGATAAAGAAGACATGGCTCAGATCATATGGCACATTCATGTAATGATCTGTAAAGGTAGAGTTCTGCTCAGGATCCAGCACTTCCAGCAGTGCACTGGCAGGGTCACCATTGTAGGAAACACCGAGTTTATCTACCTCATCCAGCACCATGACCGGATTGCTGGCACCGCTCTTCTGGATTCCGTCCATAATACGGCCCGGCATAGCGCCGATGTAGGTTCTTCTGTGGCCGCGGATATCGGCTTCATCACGCACACCGCCAAGGGATACACGCACATATTTGCGGTGCAGTGCTCTGGCAATGGAAGCTGCGATGGATGTCTTGCCGGTGCCAGGAGCACCGACAAACAGCAGGATCGAGCCGGACTGGGAATGTTTCAGATTCATGACGGCAATCTGCTGGATGATTCTCTTCTTTACCTTTTCCAGACCAAAGTGATCTTCATCCAGAACTTTCTGTGCCTCAGTCAGAGAAATCTTTCTGGCCGAAGGTGTCTTCCAGTTCAGAGAAGTGACAAAATCCAGATATTCATAGATGTTGCCATATTCCGGGGAATTATTGCCCTCCTGCTTGAGTCTGTTGAGCATCTTGTCAGCTTCCTCACGGGCGGTTGGATTCATGCCGGACTCTTCAATCTTCTTCTGGAAGCGGGCAGCATCGGAAACATTCTCCGGGTGCATCTTGTCGAGTTCATTCTGCAGATATTCCATCTGTTTCTTGATGGCCTGCTCTTTGTAAGCCTGCTCATATTCCTGAGCGGTGGCAGTCTGGGCATCCGCATTGACGCGGGCTACTTCCAGATAGCTGTACAGGATTTCTTCATAGCGGCGGTTGCGTGCCTTGCGGCTGTCTTCAGCCAGCAGGGCATATTTTTCTTCCGGTTTCAGCGGCAGCCACATGCCCAGTGCAGCGACAATCTCGCCTTCATTGGTCCACTGGTCCACAAAGCCATCCACAAACTTGCCCCACTGGAAGTGTGACATATAGTCTTTGACAAGCTTCTTCAGATTAACCAGATGCTCGGCTTCTTCCTGAGGATCCAGGTCTTCAATATCCGCACGGCGGGAAATGTTTGCCATCAGGGTATGGTCAGCACGGACCGTAACATTTTCGATATTGACACGCTGGTCTGTATGGACAACGATGAAGCCGGACATATTCTCTTCCTGGACGTAGCCGGTGACACCGATCGGATAGAAGCTGTCTTCGGTATACTGGGTGCGCGGAATGTTTTCACGGGCGATGACGAAGATGATCTTTTCGCCTGCCGACAGGCGGCTGCCGGCTGCAGCCTGGAAGCTGTCGGATGGAAAGAACAGATTGGCATCTGGCAGAACCAGCTGGTTGTATACAGGAACGATTAACATAAGCCTCCTTTTGCACTCTTCACCATTGAGTGCTAACACGCTTGTAAAATAAATGGGGATAATCCCCTAACATTGACATCTGTCAACGTACTATTAGGATGACACTATGTTGGACACTTGTCAAGTTTTATGATACATTTCTGGTATGTATAACGGAAACAATAAAACGGCATGCCGTTCCCAGCAGTCCATTGCGGATGCTTTGTTTGATCTGCTTGAGGAAGAAAGTTATGAAAAGATCTCCATTACGGAGATCTGTAACAAGGCAAATGTATCCCGGCAGACATTCTATTCCCTGTTTTCTTCCAAGGAGAATGTGATCGCATATCAGCTTTGCCGGGATGAGCAGTATGTACCTTCCCGCTGTCAGGATCACTTTTTTAAAAACGTATGTCTGGACTACAGCCGCTATATCATGCAGGAACAGAATCTGCTTGCCATATTGTACGAGAACCATCTGCTGGAACTTGTGCAGAATATGCAGATGCAGCACTTTGTGGAATGTCCGGATTTCCTGCCGGATCATGACAGCCTTTACCGGCAGTATGCGGCCTCTTTCATTGCCAGCGGCCTGCTAGGCATTGTCCGCATCTATCTGGAAAACAAGAGCAGCCTGAGTGAAGAAGAGCTTGCGGATGTGATCAGCGATATGCTGCAGGGCTGCTATCTTCCTTCTGATCGATAATTACAGTACCCGCACCCGGATTACGCCATCCAGATCATTCAGTTCCTGGATGGCTTTTTCAGGCACATCTGCATTGACATCAAAGACCGAATACGCATAGCTGCCTCTGGACTTGTTGGTCATGTTTTCGATGTTGATGCCATCCCGCGCAAACAGCGGCATCATATTTGCCAGCATGCCGGGCAGATTGCGGTGGATGATGCAGATACGGGATGCACCGCTGCGTTCCAGCTGCACATCTGGCAAATTGACGGAGTTGCGGATATTACCATTGGTCAGATAGTCATCCATTTCTCTGGCGGCCATACGGGCACAGTTGGATTCGGATTCAAATGTGGTGCCGCCAAGATGCGGTGTCAGTACGGTATTCTTTGTCTCAATCAGCCGTTTTGTCGGGAAATCAGCCACATATCTTGCCACCTTGCCTTCATTCAGGGCCTTGATGATGGCATCCTCATTGACAACCTCGCCGCGGGCATAGTTGATGATCCGCACACCGTTTTTCATCATGGCAATGGCTTTGTCATCAATCATGTTCCGGGTTTCATCCGTTAAAGGTGTATGAATCGTAATGTAGTCACTGTAGCGGAAAATATCCCGCAGATCAGAGACACGGAAGACATGGCGGGAGATGGCCCAGGCCGCATCGGCACTGAGATACGGGTCATAGGCATATACCTTCATATTGCAGGCAAGGGCAATATTGGCAACTCTGGATCCAACGTTACCAGCCCCGATCACGCCGAGTGTCTTGCCGGCAAATTCAGGTCCGGCATACTGTTTCTTGACCTTTTCCATGCGCTGCTCTACTGGTCCCTGGGAACCGTCATATGTTTTGACCCACTCCATCGCCGGCAGGATTTCACGGGATGCCATGGCCAGCGCAAACAGGAAGAGCTCCTTGACGCCGTTGGCATTGCCGCCAGGTGTGTTGAAGACAACAATGCCCTTTTCAGCGCATTCATCCAGTGGGATGGTATTGACACCGATACCCGCCCTGCCGATGCACAGCAGGTTCTTTTCAAAAGGATAGTTGTGCAGATCAGAAGCACGCACAAACAGAGCATCCGGATGTTCAACAGTCTCCGACAGTTCATAGCGGTCTGCGGTCAGAATGGTTTTTGCGCTGGGCGAAATGTTATTCAGAAGTTTTACTTTGTACATGTCTTATCCTTTCCTGTTTTCACTGGCAAACTGTTCAATCCACCGGCACAGTGCCTTGACGCCATCCAGATCCATGGCGTTATAGATGGAAGCACGCATGCCGCCAAGCAGGCGGTGCCCCTTCACATTGACCAGATCATGATCTGCTGCTCCCTGAATAAAGCGGGCATCCAGATCCGGATCACCGGTGGAGAATGTCACATTCATGCGGGAACGGCTTTCCTTCTCTGCATACAGATGGAACAAAGGATACTGTTCCAGGGTGCCATAGAGAAGATCTGCCTTGGCTTTGTTTCTTCTGCCGATTTCTGCCATGCCGCCCTGGTCCTTGAGCCAGTCTGTGACCAGGCCCAGCATATAGATCTGCCAGCAAGGCGGTGTATTGTACATACTGTCATGGGCAGTCTCACGCATATAGGAATACATGACCGGGGTCATTTTGTCAGGTTCTTTGACAAGATCTTTGCGCACAATAACCAGCGTCACGCCGGCCGGGGCAAGATTCTTCTGGGCACCGGCATAGATCAGGCCGAATTTTGAAACATCCATCGGGCAGGATGCGATATCACTGGACATATCTGCCACGATGGGAACACCATGGGTATCCGGTACGTAATGCCATTCGGTGCCATAGATCGTGTTATTGGCACAGTAATGGAAGTAAGACGCATCCGGATGGATCGTCAGTTCATCCTGACGGGGGATATGGCGGCAGGCATCGGCACTGCCATCATAGGAAACATGCATCTGGCCATAGCGGTTTCCTTCTTCATAGGCAAGTTTTGCAAAGTGGCCGGTGATGGCATAGTCTGCCTGATGATTTTCTTTCAGCAGATTCAATGGGATCATCGTGAATTGACTGGATGCCCCGCCTGCCAGAAACAGAATGGCATAGTCATCCGGTACGTGTAAGACATCCCGGACACCCAGCTTTGTATGATCCATGATCTTTGAAAAAGCTGCGGAGCGGTGGCTCATCTCCATCACTGACATGCCGGTACCCTCATAGTCCAGCAGTTCTTTCTGTGCTCTTTCCAATACCGGTAGCGGCAGCTGGGAAGGCCCGGCTGCGAAGTTGTATACACGGTGCATTGTCATCTCTGAATCCCCCTTTATGGGCCATTTTAGTACAAAATACAAAGGCAGTGGAAATATATTTCTCTTTCTTACAGAAAACATTTGAAACGAATGAAAATTTTGTTCTTTCTTTTCAGGCATTTAAGATGCACTTCCATGATATCTTCACACTTCTTTGTTATAATGAAGAACGCACAAAGAGAATTACTTTATCAATGAAAGGAGTTATGAATGAAGTTCAAGCGATATGGTGCCCTTCTCGCTGCCGCCGCTGTTACTGCATGTTTATTTCCAGTACAGGTAAAGGCCGACGAGGATTATTCTGATATTCAATACTGGACCACAAAGTGCTCCAATGTTTCTTCTCTGACAGCTGATGAATCAACTTCCTGCCAGGCTTTCCTGCAGTATGCAGCTTCACAGTCTTCCACATTAAAGGATCAGCTGCTGCAGATTGATGCCCAGCGCTCTGATGTACAGACTAATATTGATGATTATCAGGCAAAGATCAATGACTATCAGAGTCAGATTGATACACTGAGTTCGCAGATTTCTGATCTGAATTCTCAGATTGATGATCTGAATGATCAGATTGCCCAGCAGCAGGATAATGTTGCGGATCTGCGGGCAAAGGTAAATACGCAGATTGAAAATTCACAGTCGACGATGCGTCTGTCCAAGTATGTCGATATTCTGATGGGTGCCAAGACGTTTGGTGATTTTCTGAAGATCGCAGCCGGCCTGACGGATCTGACCGAGCACAATCACAGTACACTTGTATCGCTGAATAATGCCATTGATCAGCTGACTGCTTCCCAGCAGGAACTTTCTGACAAGCAGACCCAGCTGCAGAGTGCGCAGAATGATATTCTTGCCAAGCAGTATGAAGCTCAGCAGACAGTACAGGATTATGAAAATCAGAAAGCAGAGCTGGATGGCCAGACCAATGATGCTTTGACTTTGATTTCTTCCCTGCAGGATGCGTCCGATACCATTACCGAGGCACAGAAAGAAGAACAGGAAAGACAGATTGCCGAGCAGCAGGCAAAGGCAGAAGCTGAAGCGGCTGCTGCCGCTGCCGCTCAGGCAGCCCAGCGTGCTGCCCAGGAAGCAGCTAATAACTCAGGTGGATCCAGCAATTCCGGAGGCTCTTCCAGTTCCGGCGGTTCCTCCACAAATGGTTCCCAGTCCAGTGATTCTGCCGTGGATGGCAATGCGGTTGTTGCCTATGCCAGACAGTTCCTTGGCCTGCCATATGTTTGGGGCGGCAATGGTCCGAACTACTTTGACTGCTCTGGTTTGACAAAATATGTCTATGCCCACTTCGGTATTGTTCTTGGCCGTACTTCCTATGTACAGGAAACAGCAGGATATGCTGTGTCTTATGCCGATGCCCAGCCGGGTGATCTGATTACCTGGACCGGACACTGCGGTATCTATGCCGGCAATGGCATGGTCATCAATGCCATGAATCCAAGCATGGGTATCCGGGAATGCCCGATCGGCTGGATCACCAATGGCAATATGATCATCCACCGGCTGTGGTAATACAATTGAATCAAGTGAATTACAAAACGCCTTCTGAGACAAACCTGTCCCAAAAGGCGTTTTTTCATCTGCTGGTGTTTCTGATTGATGCATCATGCGCCAGTACCGCCAGTGTCTTCTCATCTCTTCTGCCCCCATAAAACTTTTCCAGCACTTTGGAAAATACTTTCTTATCCGGATCAGCCTGTTCAAACAGCGTCATGCAGGAACACAGTTTCAGATCATCCGGGCTGCCGAATACTTTGTCAGGATCATTTGTTTTCAATTCCAGTAATGCAGCACTGATTTTTTCCAGCCGGGGTCCCAGAATGTCATCCTGCAAATATGACTGTGCTTCCTGCAGGCTTGAAATGGCATAATATCGGGAGATACTGCTATGGCCAAGATCATGAATCTGCGGAAAGATATACCACATCCAGTGGCTTCTCTTTCTGCCGCTCTTGATCTCGCTGAATGCCTGATCATACGCATTCATCTGTGCATCATAGAAGCGCTTCAGATTGTTTTCCATATATCATTCCTTTCTATCATGTATGTCCTCTTCTGTCAGTATAGTGAAATTTTCCTGCTGATCAGGTAAGTATTTCTGGATTTCCAAAAGAAAACAGGCTGCTGCAGCAATCCTGCTGGAACAGTCTGTCATTGATTATGATCAGATTACAGATTGGTATATCCCATCAGATCTTCATCTACTTCTCTGGCACAGGCACGTCCTTCTTCAATGGCCCAGACAACAAGTGACTGGCCTCTGTGCATATCGCCTGCCGCGAACAGATGGTCCTTGATGCGGTAACTGTCTTTTTCCGTAACTGCCCTGCCGCGGTTGAGGGCAAGGTTGAAGGCCTTTGACGTATACGCCTCACAGCCAAGAAAGCCTGCCGCAATGATCAGCAGCTCACATGGCAGTACCTGCTCACTGCCTTCTTCCTGTACCATCTTTCCATTTTCAAAATGAACTCTGACCGTATGGACAGCTTTGAGCTTTCCTTTTTCTGTGTCGATGGCAGTAACCGTTGTCTGATAGATGCGGGGATCATGACCGAATACGGCAATGGCTTCTTCCTGTCCGTAATCTGTTTTCAGAACACGGGGCCATTCCGGCCATGGGTTGTCCTTTGCCCTGGTCTCGGGCGGACATGGCATCATTTCCAGCTGTGTCACACTGGCACATTTCTGCCGCAGGCAGGTTGCCACACAGTCATTGCCAGTATCACCGCCGCCGACAATCACAACATGTTTTCCCTCTGCCGAAACAGCAGAATCAGCCTTTTTCTCAGCCAGAACCGCTTTGGTTGCACACTTGAGGAAATCCACGGCAAACAGAATATCCTGTGTTTTCTCACTGCCTTCCAGGACAAGGCTGCGGGGCTGCTTGGCACCACAGCACAGGATGACGGCATCAAAGTCTTTCTGCAGATCGGCTGCACTGATGGCTTTGCCAACATCACAGCTTGTATGGAAGACGACGCCTTCCTTTTCCATCAATTCAATGCGTCTTGCGACAACCTTTTTATCCAGCTTCATATTCGGAATGCCATACATCAGCAGTCCGCCCGGTTTGTCATCCCGTTCAAACACTTCCACGTGATGGCCGCGCTGGTTCAGTCTGTCCGCTGCTGCTAATCCGGAAGGACCGGAGCCAACAATCGCTACCCTTCGTCCTGAGCGCACCTGCGGAATCCGCGGCTGCATCAATCCTTTGGCAAACCCTTCTTCAATCACGGCATACTCATTGTCTTTGATGGATACCGGTTCGCCGTTTGCCCCGCAAAGGCATGCCTTTTCACAAAGGGCAGGACATACCCGTGATGTAAATTCCGGAAACGGATTTGTCTTGATCAGTCTGGCCAGGGCATGGGCAGGATTGCCGCGGTAGATTTCATCATTCCATTCCGGAATGAGGTTATGCAAAGGACAGCCGGTGGTCATGCCATGCAGGAAAAGTGAAGACTGACAAAACGGGACACCGCAGTTCATGCAGCGGGCACCCTGCTGGCGGCGCTGTTCTTTTGACAGCGGCTGATGAAACTCCTGATAATTTTTGATCCGGCGCAGTGGATCTTCCGTCTGGTTTTCTCTGCGCTGATACAGCAGGAATCCATTATCTTTTCCCATCTTCTTCACCCTTCTTTCTGCATTGCATAGAACGCTTCCAGCACAGCATTTTCATGCTTGATGCCCTGTTCCTCATAGCGGCCGGTCACTGCCATCATCTTCTGATAGTCAATCGGCACAACCTTCTTGAACTGTGACACCCATGTATCAAAGTGATCCAGAATCATGCGGCCATGGGCAGATCCGGTCTCTTTGACATAATCCGAGAGGATCTGTCTGAGTTCCTGGATATCGTACTTATCTGTCACCTCGTACAGCCGTACCATTTCCTTATTCAGATTCTGATACAGATCATGGTCACGGTCGAGCACATAGGCAATGCCGCCGGACATGCCAGCCGCAAAGTTCTTGCCAACCTTGCCAAGGATCACTGCACGGCCGCCGGTCATATACTCCAGGCCATGGTCGCCGCAGCCTTCCGCAACGGCCGTGGCACCGGAATTTCTGACACAGAAACGTTCTCCGGCTGCTCCGGCAAAGTAGGCTTTGCCAGAAGTAGCGCCATAGAGAGCAACATTGCCGATGATGATATTGACAGCCGGATCAAAGCTGATGTTTTCCGGTGGGACAACAACAATCTTGCCGCCGGAGAGTCCCTTGCCGACATGGTCATTGGCATCGCCTGTCAGCCGCAGTGTCAGTCCCTTTGGAATAAAGGCACCAAAGGACTGTCCGCCGCCGCCCGTGCAGTTGACAACATACGTGTCATCTTTCAGGCTGTCTCCGAATTTTTCGGTGATCACAGAGCCAAGGATCGTGCCGGTGGCACGGTTGACACTGGATACCGCAATGTTTTCTGTATGCGGCTTTTTCTGTTTGAAGGCTTTTTCAAATGCCGGCAGCAGTACTGCTTCATCCACGGTCTTTTCCAGATGGAAGTTATAGACATCATGAGGATCAAAGTGTTTGTGTTCTGCTTTGGCATATGACTCATCCGGCAGCCATCCGGCCTGCTGTCTGCCTTCATTTCCAAAGGCAAGGCAGTCACTGCGGCCAACCATTTCATCAACGGTCTTAAAGCCAAGCTTAGCCATTTCTTCCCGCAGCTGCTGGGCAATGAATTCCATGTAATGCATGACATCTTCCGGTCTGCCGCGGAAGCAGCTGCGTAGCTTTGTATTCTGGGTGGCAATGCCAAACGGACAGGTATCCTTGGCACAGACGCGCATCATCGTACAGCCCATGGCAACAAGCGGTCCGGTCGCAAAGCCAAACTCTTCAGCTCCAAGCAATGCCGCCACGGCCACATCACGGCCGCTCATCAGTTTGCCATCGGTTTCCAGCCTGACTCTGGTACGCAGGCCATTGTCAATCAAAGCTTCCTGTGCTTCGGCAATGCCAAGCTCCCATGGCATGCCGGCATGGTGAATGGATGACCATGGTGCCGCACCAGTGCCGCCGTCAAAGCCGGAGATCAGAATGACCTGGGCACCTGCCTTGGCAACGCCGCAGGCAACCGTACCAACCCCTGCCTCTGAGACAAGCTTGACAGAGATGCGTGCTTTGCGGTTGGCATTCTTGAGATCAAAGATGAGCTGGGCCAGATCTTCAATGGAATAAATATCATGATGGGGCGGCGGTGAAATCAGAGAGACACCTGGAGTAGCAAATCTTGTCTTTGCGACCCATGGATAAACCTTGCGTCCTGGCAGATTGCCGCCTTCACCAGGCTTGGCACCCTGCGCCATCTTGATCTGGATTTCAGAGGCACTGTTGAGATAGGCAGATGTGACGCCAAAGCGGCCGGAGGCAACCTGCTTGATGGCAGAATTGCGGATCGTGCCAAAGCGCTCCGGATCTTCACCGCCTTCACCAGTATTGCTCTTGCCGCCAAGGGTATTCATGGCAATGGCCATGCACTCATGGGCTTCTTTGGAAATAGAGCCAAACGACATGGCACCGGTCTTGAAACGCTTGACAATGGAAGAGACAGGTTCAACTTCTTCCAGCTTGACCGGCTTTTGTTTCGGTACCAGCACAAGCTCATCACGCAGACGGTGCGGCTTCTTCTTTTCCAACAAATCCGTATAGGCACAGAATGTCTCATAGCTGTTTTCCCGCACTGCTTTCTGCAAAGTCACAATGACATCCGGTGAATACAGATGGTCATAGGCCCTTTCATTAGAACGCAGACGGTGGTAGCCGATGGCATCCAGGGTTGTATCCACGCCAAGGCCAAGTGGATCAAAGGCATGGTCATGGCGGGCAAGCACATCTGCTTCGATCTCATCCAGGCCAACCCCGCCTACCCGGCAGGAAATGCCAGGAAAATAAGTATGTACAACATCTTCGGAAAGACCAATGGCTTCAAAGATCTTGGCCGACTGGTAGGACTGCAGAACAGAGATACCCATCTTGGCAGCCGTCTTGACGATACCGGCAAGCAGAGCATTGTCATAGTCCTGCAGGGCAGTGTGATAATCCTTGTCAAGGAGATGTTTATCAATCAGTTCGGTGACACATTCATGGGCAAGATAGGGATTGATCGCTCTTGCACCAAAGCCAAGGATGGCAGCACACTGATGCACATCGCGGGGTTCACCAGATTCCAGGATCAAAGATACTTTGGTCCGCTTCTTGGTGTTGACAAGATGGGTTTCAACGGCCGATACAGCCAGCAGAGATGGAATCGGGACATGGTTTTCATCCACGCCGCGGTCAGAGAGAATCAGGATATTGGCACCGTTGTTGTAGGCACGGTCACAGGAGACACAAAGTGCATCCAGTGCTTTTTTCAAGGAAGTGTGCTTGTAATACAGCAGTGAAATATCTGCAGTCTGGAAACCAGGACGGTGCAGGGTCCTGATCTGCATCATCTGCACTTCACTTAAGATCGGCTGGGTGATTTCCAGCACCCGGCAGTTTTCAGCCTGATCATGCAGGAGGTTGCCATCAGAGCCGATATATACTGTTGTATCCGTGACAACCTTTTCCCGCAGGCAGTCAATCGGCGGATTGGTTACCTGGGCAAACTGCTGCTGGATATAGTTGAACAGGGATTCCGGCTTGTCAGAAAGAACGGCAAGCGGGATATCATGGCCCATGGACATGGTCGGCTCACTGCCATTGGCAGCCATCGGCAGAATCTGTTCCTTAACGTCTTCATAGGAATAGCCGAATACCTTGTACAGACGGTCACGCTCATCCTGGGGATACATCTCTACTTTGTGATTGGGAATTTTGAGATCGTGCAGATGCAGCAGATTGAGATCCAGCCACTCGCCATATGGCTTGCGGCCGGCATAGTACTGTTTCAATTCTGCATCCGAAATAACCTTCTTTTTCTTTGTATCCACCAGCAGCATCTTTCCTGGCATCAGCCGGGACTTGGTGACAATATGGGCCGGATTGAGATCCAGCACACCAACCTCAGAGGCAAGGATCACCCTGCCGTCATCCGTGATGTAGTAGCGGGCAGGACGCAGGCCATTGCGGTCCAGGGTTGCGCCAACCAGATCACCATCCGAGAACAGTACCGCTGCCGGACCGTCCCATGGCTCCATCATGGTCGCATAGTAATGATAGAAATCACGCTTCTGCTGGTCCATGTTCTTCTGGTTCTTCCATGGCTCCGGCACCATTAACATCATGGCCAGAGGCAGATCCATGCCGGCATAGTAAAGGAATTCCAGTGTATTGTCGACCATGGCGGAATCACTGCCGGCCGCATTGATCACCGGATAAATCTTGTCAAGATCATTGGCCAGAAGATCTGAGGACATCGTCTCTTCTCTGGCCAGCATACGGTCCACATTACCGCGGATCGTATTGATCTCACCATTGTGGGCAATCATGCGGTACGGATGGGCACGCTGCCAGCTTGGCTTTGTGTTGGTTGAGAAGCGGGAATGCACAATGGCAATGGCCGTCTCATACAGGCTGCTCTGCAGATCGGGATAGAACTGGCGCAGCTGGTTCACCAGGAACATGCCCTTGTACACAATCGTGCGGGAAGAAAGAGAACAGACATAGGTGTCCTCACTGCCCTGCTCAAATTCACGCCGGGTGATATACAGCAGGCGGTCAAAAGCAATTCCCTTTTCAACTGTATCCGGTCGTTCCAGAAATACCTGACGGATGCGGGGCATGCAGTTTCTGGCTGCTTCTCCAAGAATATCCGGACATACCGGTACACTCCGCCAGCCCAGTACCTTCAGTCCGTTCTTGCGGGCAATGACCGCAAACATACGTTCGGCAAAGGTTGCCTTGAGCTGATCAGAGGGCAGAAAGAACATGCCGATGCCATAGTCGCCGCGCTCTTTGAGTACAATGCCTTCCTTCTTACAGGCATCCGCAAAGAAACGGTGACTGATCTGCATCAGAATGCCGACGCCGTCGCCAACCTTTCCACTGGCATCACGGCCTGCCCGGTGATCCAGTTTCTCCACAATCTTCAAAGCATCATCCAGTACAGCATGGTCCTGATGTCCATCGATATTGACAATCGTGCCAATGCCGCAGGCATCATGTTCCCAGCTGGTTTCATACGGTTTATCCATATGCATCTCTCCTTTTGGATTTCTTTGGAAAAAGGGTAATCCGGATGTACTATAATTACAAATATATAGTTTTCATTGATCTGATAGCCAAAAGTTATAGGGAGGGAAGCAGCATGAAAAATGATTATCTCTATGTGATGGCATTATGTCAGGAGCGCAGTTTCTCCAAGGCAGCAAAGAAGCTGTACATCTCACAGCCAGCCCTTTCCAAAGCCATTTCTACACTGGAAAAAGAGCTTGGGGCTGTGCTGTTTGACCGCAGTACAAATGATCTGCAGCCAACCGAGGCATGCCTGTTTTATCTGCAGTGTGCCAAACAGATCGCGGATACGGAAAACAGCATTCATGACTATTTCAACTCTCTGCGCAATCTGGAAGCTGGCACGTTATCCATTGGCACCACTTCCTTTTACTGTTGCTATTCCCTGCCGCGCAGCCTGCAGCCTTTCTCCCATCTGCATCCCGGTCTGAAGATTAATCTGATTGAGCAGACATCAAATCAGCAGCTGTCTGCCATGCTGAAAAACGGTACGCTCGATCTGGCTCTGAGTGTTAATCCCCATGGCTTTGAAGCCTTCCAGAAACAATTCTTTGAGAAAGAATATCTGATTCTCAGTGTACCTGCCTCCTGGTCAATCAATGACCAGCTGAAAGATGCTGTTCTGGACTATGATGACATCATGCATAACAGCCATCGTCAGAAAGACTGTCCTTCTGTTTCTCTTTCTGTCTTTGCGGATCTGCCCTATATCTCACTGCGCCATGATTCTGAACTATATGGCCGCGTGATGGGCATGTTTGGCAGATGTAACAGCCACCCGCACATTCAGATGTATGCGGATCAGATGCCGACTACCTATTTTCTTTCTTTGTATGGCTATGGCTATGCATTGATCCGTGACAATACGCTGAAAACTGTGCCAAGGCCTGAAAAAAGCCAGGTTGTCTTCTATCGGATCGATGACCCCCTGGCTGTACGTGATGTCTATTTCTATTTCCGGCCGCTGGCCTATCAGTCAGCAGCCCTGAAAGCCTATCTTTCTTTCCTGCATTAGCGGACCATGCCGCCCTGGCCGCCCCTTTGGACACAGGCCAGCACTTCACTTTCAGATAACAATGGCAGATCGCCTGGAATGGAATGTTTGAGCGCTGCGGCGGCAGCACCGAATTCCACTGTCTTCTGCAGATCATCAAAGTGCAGCAGGCCATGAATCAATCCTGCCGTAAAGGCATCTCCACAGCCGATCTTTTCCACCACCGGGACAATGTTGTACTGATGGGACAGATATGTTCTGCCATCTTTGAGGATGACGGCCTGCACGCTCTGATCAGGCAGACCATGGGCTGCCTGGCGCCATGCCGAAGCTGCCACGTCAAAGTGGAAGTGCTGCCGCATCGCTTCCAGCACCTGGATTTCATGTGTATCCACCTTCTCATCAGCACTTGTCACATCATAAGAGAAATTCAGGCAGTTGACCGCATCTGCCTCATTGGCAATGACCACGTCCACATACTGCATCAAAGGAATCATAACACTGGCTGCCTTGGCAGGCGTCCACAGACGGCTGCGGTAGTTCAGATCACACGATACCTTCAAGCCGTTGCGCTTAGCTGCCTGGCATGCCTTTTCTGTCAGGACAGCTGCTTGATCCGAGATGGCTGGTGTAATGCCAGACCAGTGAAACCAGTCTTTTCCTTTCATGATGGCATCAAAATCAAAGTCAGAGAGATCTGCCTGGGCAATGGCAGATCCTGCCCGGTCATACACGACCTGGGAAGGACGGCTGCCGCAGGCTTCTTCTTCAAAATACAGGCCCAGACGGCTGCCGCCATGAACGATGCAGTCAGTATGAACACCTGTTTTCTTCAAAGCAGCTTCAGCCGCATCGCCGATCGGATTGGCAGGCAGTTTGGTCACAAACCAGGCATCTTCCCCAAAGCAGGCAAGCGCAGCAGCGGCATTGGCTTCGCCGCCGCCAAAGTTAGCGCCGTAATCATCTGCCTGCAGAAAGCGCTTGTGATCATGCGGTGTCAGCCGCATCATGATTTCTCCCAAAGTAACAATCTTCATACAATGAACCTTCTTTCCATCCCTATTCTACTCTGCTCATACTGTAACCGATGCCGATATGGGTCTGAATATATGGCTCACTCAGGTCCGGATCATTCAGCTTTTTACGCAAAGATGCCATATAGACACGCAGAGAAATGATATCGGTGTCTACACCTGTCCCCCAGATATTGCGGATGATATAGGCATGGGTCAGCACCTTGCCGACATTTTTGCTTAACAGCACAAGCAGCTTGTATTCAATCGGGGTCAGATGGACCGGTTTATCATGCAGGGTCACGCTGGCCGCCGCATAGTCAATGCGCAGGGCACCATCCGTGAAGATGCTGTCTTCATGTTTCACAGAAGCATAGTTCAGTCTTCTCTGGGTTGTCCGGATTCTGGCCAGCAGCTCCTCCACGGAAAACGGCTTGGTCAGGTAGTCATCGGCACCGGCATCCAGAGCTGCAATCTTGTCGGCATCCTCACCTCTGGCACTGATGACGATGATCGGCATCTGTGACCAGGAACGGATGCTTGCAATGACGTCCATACCGTCAATATCCGGCAGGCCAAGATCCAGAAGCACAAGATCCGGCTGGCTGCTGGCAGCAAGGGAAATGGCTTCTTTGCCATTGTGCGCCATCAGATAGGCATAGTCATGGACTTTCAGCGTGGTGGCAATCAGATTCATCACCGGCTGGTCATCTTCTACAATCAGTATTTTAAACGAGTTCATCCGTAAGCTCCTTTACATGAAGTGAAAAACAGAAACAGGCACCATGAGGCACATTATCCTGGTAGACAAGCTGCTGGCCATGGGCTTTCATGATGGACTGGCACAGATTCAGGCCCAGCCCCAGGCTGCGCTGGGAATCCGCAATCTTATGATGGCCTGTATAAAAGCGCTCAAACAGATGCGGCTGGTCCTCTTTGGCAACGCCGGGGCCGTTGTCTTTCACCTGTACCCAGATCAGATCATGATCTCTTTTTGTCTGGATGGTGATATCCGATCCTTTGCCAGAGTATTTGACGGCATTGTTGACAAGATTAATGATCACCTGTGAGATCAGGCGGACATCCATCTCTGCCATGGTAAAATCATTGTCTTTGATGACGTTGAGATGATGATCCCTGATATGGCGGTCCACATGTTTCAAAGACTCATCAATGACATCCTGCACAACTTCCACGGATGGATGCAGGCAGCTGCCCTCTTCCAGCCGGGTGACAGAAAGCATGTTTTCCACAAGCTCAATCAGCCACATGGAATCATCATAGATATCAGCATAGATTCCCTGTTTCTGCTGTTCACTCAGCACATCCGCATGATTGACAAGGTTGCTGGCATTGCCGGAAATAGAAGTCAGCGGTGTGCGCAGGTCATGGGAAACGGAGCGCAGCAGGTTGGCACGGAAGCGCTCATTTTCTGCCACAATCTCCATTTTCTCACGTCGTTTGTTATTTTCATTATTTTCCAGAGACAATCCGCATTCACCAATCAAAGACAGCAGGATATTCTTTTCAAATTCGGAAAGAGGCCTGCCCTGCATGCGGATGCCGATGACGCCATACATCTGTTCTGAAACACGCACCGAAAGATACTGGCACTGACACTGGGAGAATTCACTTGTAAAGGCACCGGAGCGGTGGTTGTTGGCCAGTGTCCACTCTGCCGCTTCTCTTTCATCAGGAAGCGGTGTTTCCTGCTGAGATGCGGGAAAATAGAGCGGTTTTGCAAGTTTTCTCTCCTGGACAGGATAGAAGATAACAGAGCGGCCCATGAGCTGAACAAGCTGATTGGAAGTGATACGGATAATATCATCCGCATCCACGGCATGCTGGAGAAGCTCAGAGGCATCCAGCAGCACCTGTGACTGATCTGCACTTTCCATAGCAACCCTGGTGCTTTGTTTCAGCCTGGCGGCAACACTGGAAGTAATCAGTGCGGCAATCATACTGACTGCATATGTCACGATGTAATACGGATCATAGACCATCAGGGTAAAGCGCGGCTCAATAAACAGAAAGTTAAACAGGAAGACAAACAGCAGAGCGCTGGCAACACCATAGATGCGCTCTGCCGTGACAACGGAAGTAACCAGAACAGCAAGCAGATATATCGTAATGATATTGTCGTTGGAATAGCGGGAATGGTAGAAAAGAGCACAGATAATTGTGGCAATACCCATGATGGCTGCCATCTTGCCCGTTTCTGCCAGGGTCAGGTGGATATGGGCATGCTGGTGCAGATGGGAAGGTGTCAGGATGACTTCGGCATCCGGAATGACATGGATATCTGTACGCGGCAGTGCCTTCATCAGTCTGACATAGGGCTGTTTGTGAAAGCCGAATGAGCGGGGTGGTCCGGACTTACCGATGTAAACATCACTGACATGGTTGACAACGGCAAAATCCGCAATGGAAGAAATGACATCACTGCCCTGGATCTGCTGCACCTGGGCACCGGCTTGTTCTGCTGCGGCAATATTGGCAGCCATACCGGGGTCAATCTCTTTCAGATGGCGCAGTACACAAAGCGCAGTAAAGCGGCAGTGATATACCTCTGCCGCTGATGATGCTGCCCGGATCACACTGAGACTGCTTGGTGATGATGACAGACAAGCCAGAATATGACGTTCTTTCACAGACTGTTTTGCAAGCATGATTCTATTATACAGCGAGCTTGCTGGCTGTTGGTACGATGCCTGCCTTTTCTACGACCTGTACCAGTGGTGAGCGGTAGATGATCCGGAACGAACGAATCTGATGAGACAGTGGTTCCAGATGGACATCACTGCCGGCGATATCAATCGGTTCACTGCTGCACTCTGTATACATGACATCGTAGTCACCAAGCTGCGGCATATCGGCCGTGCTTGATACAATGGCAACATCAATGGTGCGCTCTTCCAGAGCAGAGGCAATCTCGCCTGCCGACCCGGTGAACATGATCACTTCTGTATTGGAAGAGAATTCTTTGGAAATGCGGGAGGCGATGCCATAGCAGCTCGGATTGTCAATGGCAATGCGGTATGTATGGCGCGGCTCCATATAGCGGGTCACCGGCACTTCCGTATTTGCTGTAGAAACCATCTTGAAAATGTGCTCAATCAGAAAGTAAAGCAGTAATGCACATGCGCTGAATAAAACCAACCCAATCATAATCTTCCACCTGATCCATTTCTAAAGTTTCAAAATTTTCTGCATATCATCCTGTTTGCCAAGGATCAACATTGTCTGGCCGGCCCGCAATACCGTGTCATAGGCAATGTTCATATCAATCTTTTCCTGCGGCCGCCGGATGCCAAGAATATTCACGCCATACTTTTTACGCACATCCAGTTCGCCGATCTTGCGGCCATCCCAGCTGTCGGGCACTTTGACCTCAAACACGGCATAGCCATCCATCAGTTCAAAGAAGTTTTCAATGTTATCAGAACTGTACCGGATGGCTGTCCAGGTACCAAGCTGACGTTCCGGGAATACGACATAATCCGCACCATTGCGCAAAAGGAATTTCTCCTGGGATGCCATGGTAGCCCGTGAGACTACCTTCTTTGCCCCATAGTCTTTCAACAGAGAGGTTGTCTCCAGAGAACTCAGGAAATCATCACCAATGGCCACAATGCAGAGATCATAGTTCGGTACGCCAAGACTAGCGATGAAGTCCTTGTCCGTGCCATCGCCAATGACCGCATTGGTCACATAGTTCAGCACTTTGGAGACTCTCTCTTCATCTTTATCAACAGCCATCACCTGATGGCCAAGATCATACAGCTTGCTTGCCGTATAGCGGCCGAATCTGCCAAGACCAATCAACAGAACATTTTTCATATCAACCTACCATCAACCTTTCACAAGGCAA
Organism: Lactimicrobium sp.; assembly: GCF_036453465.1. Lineage (NCBI taxonomy): Bacteria > Bacillati > Bacillota > Erysipelotrichia > Erysipelotrichales > Erysipelotrichaceae > Lactimicrobium > Lactimicrobium sp. The sequence goes on along the minus strand of NZ_JAZHUW010000004.1, from coordinate 30,636 downwards.
AGTGCCTTTCTTCTTTGGCTTTCTGGTCACTGTAGCATATGCCATCGTCAGTGCGCCAACCCGGCCAAAGTACATAAATCCAATCAGAATCAGATGCGACCATACATGCAGTGTCGGTGTGATGCCTGTTGTAAGACCGACTGTTCCTAAGGCAGAAGCACACTCGAACATGCATTTCATGATCGGTATGTTTTCTGTTGCCGACAGGATCATGGATCCCACCAGAAACAGCAGAATGTATGTCCCGCACAGTGCAGCCGCATCATGGATCACACTGATGTCGATGCCGCGTTTGAACATCGTTACCTGATCATGTCTGCGCAGCGCCCCTGCCACAAAGACAAGCAGGACAGCAGCGGTTGTGACTTTCATGCCGCCGGCAGTAGATCCAGGTGCACCGCCGATCAGCATCAATATCGTGGTGATCATCAGGCCGGTATCGCTCATCTTGCTGTAATCCGCGGTATTGAAACCGGCGGTACGCGGTGTCACACTCTGGAACAGGGCCAGCAGAACTCTGTGCATGCCCGATGCCCCTTTGTATTCCACAAAGAAGAAATACAGGAACGGGAAGAGAATCAAACACAGGGTTGTGACCAGGATGACCTTTGTCTGTAAATGCATGCGGCGGAAATGGATACCGTTATGGACAATGTCAGACCAGGTCAGGAAACCAAGGCCGCCAACGATGATCAATGCCATGATCGTGATGCAGATGACTGAGTTGTCACTGTAGCTGGTTAAAGAAGAATACGGCTGACGCACACCCATCAGATCAAACCCAGCATTGCAGAACGCTGATACTGAATGGAAGACGGCATAGCCGATGCCCCGCCATGTTCCGAAATCTCTGATAAAGACAGGACTCATGATGGCAGCACCAATCAGCTCGATGCCAAGGGTGCTGCGTACTATGAACTTGGTCAGTCTCACAATGCCGCCGATGCTTGGCGCTGAAATAGAACTCTGCATCAGGCTGCGCTGCATCAGGCCGATCCTTCTGCCGGACATGATTGCCAGCGTAACGGCAATGGTTACGACGCCAAGGCCGCCGATCTGGATCAGGCACAGGATGACAATCCGGCCAAACAGTGACCAGTATGTTGCTGTGTCATGAACGATCAGTCCGGTGACACAGACAGCTGAAGTGGATGTGAACAAGGAATCAATATATGGCGTCCAGACATGTTCAATGCTGGATACCGGCAGGCACAGCAGGAAGCTGCCGATCAGAATCACAATGGCAAAGCCGGCAAGAATCACCTGGAAGGTGGAGAAATGTTCCAGTCTGTCACGCAGTTGTTTCATATAACCCCTCCCCTCTTTGCACTTTTATTATCGTCTGAGGGGAATTAAGACGGGATTAATGATCAGGCAGCTGGCATTAAGATTGCGTTAAGACCGCGTAAATGTCATGCTGGCATATCAGCCAGGCATGGTTTTCCTTTCCCAAACATATATGAAAAATGATATCATTGAGAGCGGATACATATATTTATAAGAAGAGGTGGATGACATGATTCAGACAATCAGGGCTCTGGCAGCGGACATTGATATGACGCTGACAGCCAAAGGCGGCGATCTTCCCGAAGCCACCATTGAAGCATTTCAGATTCTTCACAAGCATGATGTAAAGCTTGGTCTGGCAACAGGCCGGGAAATTGATGACAAGCTGAAAACAACCGGCATGAACTGGGGACTCGGCTTTGAATTTGATTATATAGTCGGCATGAATGGCGGCATGGTCTTTGACCGCCTGCAGAATAAGAGCTGGCAGACAGATTATCTCAGCATTGATGAGATGAAAGCTATCCTGCAGTGGATGATGCCGCTGGTAGACAAGTATCACATTGCTGTCAATGCCGAAGGCGGCGGCAACCACAATGCCATGTATATCGGCGGTGAACTGATGGAATCCGCCAAGCGCCATGGCTTCCATTTCATCGATAAGACAGATGACATTGACGGGTTCTGTGAAAGACCGACATTCAAGTTCCTGTTCCGTTCTGAGCCTGCCTATGACAAGATCATCCGCAGCCACTTTCTGGATAAGTTCGGTGATAAATATCAGATCTTCGGCACCTATCCTGGCACCGTGGAAATCATGCACAAAGGCATTGATAAGGGCAAAGGCCTGCAGCGCTATGCCAGCTGGAACAACATCGACATGGCTGATATCATCGCCTTTGGCGACAATGAGAATGATGATGCTATGCTCAAAGATGCCGGCTGGGGTGTATGCCTGAAGAATGGCTCCGATGGCACCAAGGCATGTGCAGATGCTGTCACAGAATATGATTGTGAAGACGGCGGTGTCGGCCATTACCTGATGGATCACTACATTAAAGAAAAAGGCTGGACAAAGTAAAAAATGGTCTCTGCGGAAAATCATTCAGATTTTCTGTCAGAGATCATTTTCTTTATTTCTGCTGTTTTACTCAGGCATCCTGCCAGACATCTTCGGCAATCTGTTTCACCAGAGCAAGTTTATCCCATTCCTGCTGTTCAGAGAGCTTATTGCCGATCTCACAGGACGCAAACCCACACTGGGGAGACAGGCACAGACGGTCCAGATCAATAAAGGCAGATGCCTGACGGATTCTGCGCTTGATCAGATCCGGATCTTCCAGCTGTCCTGACTTTGTTGTGATCAAACCAAGAACAACCTTTTTATATTTCGGGACAAGACGCAGCGGCTCAAAGCCCCCTGCTCTTTCCGTATCATATTCCAGATAGAAAGCATTGACGTTTTCTCTGGCAAACAGGAAGGCAGCGATGCTGTCATAGCCGCCTGTTGCCGCATAGGTAGAATGGAAATTGCCGCGGCAGACATGAGTATTGATGGTCAGATCTTCCGGTGCTCTTGCAATGACAGCATTATTGATGTCCAGATAGCGCTCCTTGATCTTTTCAATTCCCTGATCATCTGTGCCAAAGAACTGATAGCGTCTTGGATCTGCCAGCAGTCCCCAGGAACAGTCATCCAGCTGCAGATTGCGGCATCCTTCTGCATACAGATCTGTGATAAAAGCAGCATAAGCTTCCACGATATCGTGGATCAGATCTTTTTCATCCCCGTAAACACGACTGGTTGTTTCTTTGGCAAAAGGCATGTCAAACTGCTCCAGAAACTGCGCCGGTGCCGGAATGGTCAGCTTGGCAGCAGTTGTATCATCTGTCCGCTCATTGACAAAACGGAAATGGTCCAGAAACGGATGATGTCCCTTGTAATGAATCATTCCTGATACCCAGGTATCATCAATCATGGCTGCCTCACCGGCAAATGGCAGGCCGGTCTTGGTCGGGGCATGTGAAATGCCATCAAAGCCCCACATATAATCCAGATGCCAGGTAGAACGGCGGAATTCACCATCGGTCAGAATGTGGAATCCTGCCTTTTTCTGTTTGGCAATCAGATCTTCAATCGCACGGTTTTCTGTTTCTGTCAGCTGTGCATCATCAATCAGCCCTTTTGCCCTTTGCTCTCTGGCTTCTTTGAGATATGTGGGTCTAAGAAAACTGCCGACAAAGTCATAGCGCCATGGTGCCCGAATCGTATTTGTCATAATAAAAATGCCTCATCTTTCGCAGACCATTGTATCTGCGCATTGATGAGGCATGCCAATATGATTATTCCATTTTCAGCAATAGGTTTTATCTATTACTTCGGCTCATGTGTCTGGGCAGCCGGCATTTCTCTTTCATCCATCAGTGCCGCTGTATCCAGGCAGTTTTCATTCTTGGCAACTGCCATGGCACAGGCCGTATCGCTGACTACATTCAGGGATGTTACCAGCATTTCAATCGGACGGTTGATGGCAAGGATCAGGGAGTATGTCATCAGAGCCATGTCATTGTTGATGCCGACACCGGAGAGGATGGTGAACAGGATGACCGCACCGGCACCCGGGGCAGCCGGTGTGCCGACGCTTGCAACAATGGCCAGCAGACCGATCAGGATCAGGGTCGGCATGGTGATGTGATAGCCGCTGACACCGGCAATGAACAGTGTGGCAATAACCTGCATGATGGCGGTGCCATCCATATTGACGGTCATGCCAAGCGGCAGGACAAAGCTGGCAATTTCAGAAGGTACGCCAAGTTCTTCCGTTGCTGTCTTCATATTCAGCGGCAGAGTTGCGGCAGAGGATGATGTGGAGAAGCCAAACAGTGCAACCTTGGCAATGTGCTTCTGGAAGACGGATGCTTTGACACCGGTTGTGATGCGTACAAACAGGCCGTAGCCAAACAGCAGGACAACCAGCAGGAGGGCAACCGTGAGCAGGACATATGCCATCGCCGGCTTGAGATAAGAGATACCGTAGGATGCACATGTTCTTGAGATCAGGCAGAAGATCGCCACCGGGCCAAGGCGGTTGACAATGAAGGTCAGTACAACGGTGATGATGTCGCTGACTTCTTCACACAGTTTTGGCAGTGCTGTGACTTTGTCACGCAGCTTGTTGACAGCCAGGCCGCACATGATGGCAGTAACGACAATAGCAAGCACACCGCCATTGTTTGTGAAGGCAGATGCGAGGTTATTCGGTACAGCATTGATGATGATCATCAGTGGATTGGCTGCCTCTGTTCCCTGGGCGCTGTCAATCGCGGCAGCACTGCTCTGATTGAACAGACCGGCATTGTAGGCACCCATGCCAACGATGGAAGCCAGCAGAATGGCAATGACAGTTGTTAACAGGAAGTAGCCAACCGTGCGGCGGGAGATGCGGCCAAGCTTGCTGGCATCCTTGATGCGGATCATAGCCAGGACAATGCTTGTGAATACCATCGGTACAATGACCAGCTGCAGTGCTCTGACAAACAGCTGTCCGATAATGTAGAACAGGCCGATCGCATGTTCATTTCCTTCCGCTGAAATATCTGCAAACAGGACTTTGTTCAGAACATTCCACACTTCTGCATGGCCGTTTCCATTCAGCGTCTCACGCAGGGCGATCATGGCAATTCCGAAGATCAGTCCGGCTGCCAGGGCAGCCATCATACGTTTTGTGAGCTTCTCAGTTCCCTTTTTCATTTTCCTTCTGTCTCCTTACCGGAAGAAAAAACAGCTGACATGTCAGAGAGCTCATGTCAGCTGCAGGTCACCCATGCATACAATCCCGTCCAGGATCACAACAAGCCTTTATAGTCTCTCTGTACTATCTTAAAAGCGTGTCTTTTCTTTACCGGAGATATCCTAACCCCGGCACATCATCTGGTCAACCACAAATTTACTTTTTTCAGTCCTCCAGGACTTCCTGCACAAAGCGCTGCTTTGCATGCTTGCCGCAGGCTTCCTGATTCAGAATGATTTCAGGACGCATATCATCCATACTGACAGAGACGCAGATTTCCTCACCATTCAATACTTCCGGGGCAGCAATCATGATCATCATGGAAAGAGCAGGATCATCCATGCCTTTCATATCCTGCAGGGATACACTGGATCCAGCAACGACCATGCGGACATCAGCACGCTTGCTGCCGGTATAGACATGAACACTCTTGGCACCAATATCTTCATTGGCAATCAGACTGCTCAGCCAGGAAGCAGCTGCCGCAGCCCTCTCTTCCAGTGAAGCTCCGGACGCAATGGCATCATCAAACTTCACATAGCACATCGGTCCGCAATATGTTTCTGTATATTTCATCTTCTTTTGTTCCTCCGCCACACGGTTTTACCACAAAGTGTAAAGAAAAAGAAAAGGAAAAAGTTCAAATGCGTTATGTAAGCGCATACCTGTGCTTTTCAGGCATCAAGTACCCTTTCCTTTTCATTGAAAATCGTATTATATATGCCTTATTTATGCTATTTATTTATTATTTAAATCATTTTTATGATCATATATTTATGAATCCAGTGCACTCAGGATAGAAGAAAGCAGAATGACTACCACAAAGACAATGGAAAGGTATTTCAGCACAAAGGCATAGATCTTTCTCAGCCTGAATCTGGATGAACCATTGTATGTTACTTCCTGTTCAATGGCTTTCAGGCCGACATGGCACAGAACCAGAATGCATGTGCAGATCGCCGCCACCGGCATCATGATGGAATTGGTCAGGAAATCAAAGAAATCCAGGAAGTCCATATGCAGGATGGTGATCTTTGCAAGCGGGCCAAAACCAAGGCAGGACAAGATACCAAGACCGAACTGGATGAGTGCCATGACGGCAGTTCCCTTCCGGCGGGACCATCCGGCTTCATCTTCAAAGGTAGAGACAACCGATTCTGTCAAGGCAATGGAACTTGTCAAAGCCGCAAACAATACAAGCAGGAAGAACATGAAACCAATCAGTCTGCCGGCTTTCATAGAGGCAAATACCTGCGGCAGCGTGACAAACATCAGGGATGATCCTGACTGCAGAACTTCCCTGGTATTGCCGCCGGGGAAGGCAAACACAGCCGGAATGACCATCAGACCTGCCAGCACAGCAACCACAGTATCAGTCAGCTCCACCTGCAGAGAGGATACTTCCACACCATCATAAAAGGCCCGGATCAACCGGGCCATGTAAGATCAGTTCAGATATTGAGCAGATCGCTGTAGGCAGCCAGAGCACCCTCTGTCTGATGGGCAAGTACCTTCTTGGCAAGCACTTTGCCAAGCTGTACGCCTTCCTGATCGAAGGAGTTGATATTCCAGGCAAAGCCCTGGAACATGACCTTGTTTTCAAAGTGGGCAAGCAGTGCACCCAGTGTGCGCGGTGTCAGCTGATCGCCGATAATGATGGAAGAAGGTCTGTTACCGGCAAATCTCTTGTTCGGATTTTCATCATCCTTGCCGGTTGCGAAGGCAACAATCTGGGCTGCCACATTGGCACACAGCTTTGCCTGGGATGTAGAGCCTTCAATGACATCATCCATGCCGCACTGGTTCTTGCGGAAGCCGACAAACTGCAGCGGAACAATGTTGGTTCCCTGATGAAGCAGCTGATAGAAGGAATGCTGGCCGTTTGTGCCTGGCTCACCAAAGAGAATCGGGCCGGTCTTATAATTCATTGCTTCACCGAAGCGGTTGACAGACTTGCCATTGGATTCCATGTCAAGCTGCTGCAGATGTGCCGGGAATCTGCTCAGTGCCTGTGAATACGGCAGAACAGCCGTGCACTCATAGTTCAGAACATTTCTTTCATAGACACCAATCAGGGCATCCAGCATAGCTGGGTTCTTACGGATATCTGTTTCCTTTGCTGTCTTATCTTCAGCTGCCATGCCTTCCAGGAATTCTGCGAAGGTTTCCGGGCCAAAGGCAAGGGAAAGAACAGCACCGCCCACAGCACTGGAGGAAGAATATCTGCCGCCGATATAATTATCCATATAGAAAGCATCCAGATAGCCTTCGTTGTGAGCCAGCGGAGAAGCTTCGGAAGTAACAGCAATCATATGCTTGGAAGGATCAAGACCTTCCTTCTTCAGAGCATTCTTGACAAATGTCTCATTTGTCAATGTCTCCAGCGTTGTGCCGCTCTTGGAAACAAGAATGAACAAAGCATGGGCAACATCTGTGCTGTTCAAAACAGCTGCAGCATCATCCGGATCAACATTGGAGATGAACTTTGCATTCATCTTCAGTTTGCCGTTAGCCTTTGCCCAGTTTTCCAGAGCCAGATACATGGCTCTTGGGCCAAGATCAGATCCACCGATACCAATCTGGACAACGGTTGTGAGCTTTTCACCCTTTTCATTGGCGATTTCACCACTGTATACCTTCTTGGCAAAGGCAGCGATGCGGTTCTGCTGCTCTACATAGAACTCTCTCTTGTTCTGACCATCTGCAATGACATCATTGCCAAGCTGGCCTCTGCACAGATGATGCAGTACATATCTCTTTTCACCGGTATTGACCATGCCGCCGTTGTAGAGCTCAGCAAACTTGTCTTCCAGCTGTGCCTCATCTGCCAGCTTCTGCAAAGCTGCAAGCACATCATCATTGACTGCCTTGGCTGCAAAGTTGTAGCTCAGGCCCTCGGCCATCGGTACAGAATAGTTTCTGACTCTTTCAGCGCCCTTGTCACCGCTCATTTCTGCCTTCAGATCAACATGAGGCAGATCTTCCAATGCTTTGAAAGATGCCAGTGTATCAAGGTTTTTCCAGTTAATCATGTTTCAGCTCCTCCTCATTAAGCACCTATATAATCATAGTATTTTAGCCCGGCTTGTCCACTTATTTTATGACAGTGTCGACATAGTTCTGCAGGCGGTTTCTCTGCTTTACAAAGATGATGCCATAGCTGTAATCGATCCATCCGTGCTTCTTGAAATCAGCAAGAATCCGGCTGACGGTCACCCGGTTCATGCCTGATTCTGCCGCGAGATGTTCATGTGTATACGGGATGGTACTGCTGTTTTCAGACAGTTCCAGCAATAAATCTGCCAGAGCATGGGGTGCATCTAGAAAGGTTGCACGCATGATTTTTCTCATCAGAACATTGCACGTCCCACTGAGATAGGCCAGCACCTGCTGCAGCAGTTTCCCATTCTGCATCAATACCGGCACCATTCTGGCCGCATCTGTCACAAGGATTTCACTTGGCACAACTGCCTGGGCAGACACCATATATACCGCATTGGGAATTAAGGAAGCATCGCCGAAGATTCTTCCCTTGCGCAGCACTTCCATATTCACCTCACTGCCATTGCCTGAAATTGCATAGATGCGCACTCTTCCTGACATCACGACATAGATATGATCCGCCTTTTCCTGCTGCAGATAGACCGGTTCATTTTCAGCAAAGTTCCGGACATCACCGCATTTGCGCAGTTCTTCAAAGTAATTTTCATCAATCAGTGGATTCATATCTAAAATGTAGCACAGACTACAGTTGCAATCCAGATTTTCTGTCAGAATGCTTCCTGTCAAAAGGAGGATGAAGAGATGAGAAAGATTGTAGTGACAGTAATTGGAACAGCTTTGACAGCAATGGCATTCGGCATGTTTATTCTGCCTGCAGGGATTGCCTGCGGCGGCATGACCGGCCTTGCCCTTGTGATTGCCCATCTGACATCACTGCCTCTGCACAGTGTGGTACTGGCTGTGAATGTGGCCTTCTTTCTGATTGGCAGAATCGTACTTGGCAGATCCTTTGCCATGCACACACTGCTTTCTGTCATCTGCTTCACACCATTCCTGACCCTGTTCTCCTGTTTACCGATTGTTCTGCCAGACTGGATGAGTGCTCTTTACGGCGGCATTCTGCTGGGAATCGGCTCTGCCATGATCCTTTCCGCTGGTGCAAGTTCCGGTGGATTTGATGTCCTTGGCACCATCGTCTGGAGAATGTCCGGCCACTCCCCGACCATGATCATGTATGGTCTGGATGCCGTCATCATGTGTGCCAATGCTGAGAATCTGAACAAACTGCTGCCAGGTATTCTTGTCAGCATCACTGCATGGGCTGTTTCTACCATCATTCTGCATGTCTTCAGTGAAAACAGAGCATATGCAGGACATGCTCTGTTAAACTCCAGAGGAATCTGAAGACTGGTTTTGATCAGGCATATTTCCAGGCATGCCGCCACCCGGACTGCCGCCGCCCATATTGCGGCTGTTAATCGTACCAACAGTATTTTCACCTGATGCCAGCGTGAGTGAGCCAATCAGGTCATCTCCCTGATAGACACTGTATGTACTGCCTGTCTCCAGGGCATCACTTGTAAAACTGACGGCAGCATAGGTCTTTGTGGAAGCATAGCGCAGAATCTCATTGCCGGATGCATCTTTGACAACAATATCTTCACCATTGGAAGTAACGCCTGCCACAATGGTAGCAAGGCTGGAGGAATCAGAAGGCACCTGCAGCATGCCGGAAGATCCTCCGGCAATCAGTGTGCCGCTGCTGACGGTAAAGGTACCGGCATAATCAATGGCACCATTGCCATCATCCTGAGGGCCATAGACAGTGACACTGCCGCCCGTCATTTCGCCGCTGCCATTGAGATCAATGCCATCACCGCCGGCATCAATCACAACCGTCCCACCTTCGATCGACAGCCAGCTGTCATCTGCCTGCATATCATTAGATGTACCAGAGGAAGTATTGATGCCATCATCCGAGGACACAATATTGATCGTGCCATCTGTAATGGTAAGATTCTCTGCTTCCAGCCCTTCATAGCTGGAGGTGATATTGATCGTACCGCCATTGATCGTCAGATCTGTGTCACTGTGCACACCATCATCCCCACAGGCAATTTCAAGATCACTGTCAAGGGTGATACTGCCAGCGGCATGTACCGCATCATCACTGGCATTCAGATGCAATGCAGAATCAGACACTGCAATGTCACCATCTGCCTTCAGGCCATGGCTGCTGGAGGCATCTTCATCATCAGAAGAAGACATCAGAGAAAGATTTGTGCCGGCAGATACTGTCAGTGTACTGCTGTTGATATCAAGATCTTTTTCGGCCTGGATGCCATCATCATCGGCTGTGATTGTCACGGTATCATCGTTCAGTGTGATGGTTCCTTCACCTTCATCATTGCCCGCTTTGATGCCATCAGATCCCGCATCCACTGTGATCACGGCATTGTCCGCTTCCACCAGTTCATGTCCCTGGATGCCATCATCACCGGCATTCAGATTCAATGTCACTTCACTGATGGAAATACTGTCATTGCCATGAATGGCATCGCCACCCCCGCTGATGGTGAGCGTACCGCTGCCATTGAAAGTCAGATCATCCTTGCTGTAAACAGCCGCATCATGACCATCACTGTCGGTACCGCTGGATACAATATCATTTTCGCTGTCTTCACTGGCTGTGATCACGGTTTCATCTGCCTGAGACACAATGATGGCCGGTCCTGATGAGGAAGTCAGTGAGATGCCATCCAGCACCAGGACAACTTCTCCTTTGGATGCAGTATTGACAATCAGCTGTCCATCCTGCAGAGAACCTGAGATCGTATATGTTCCAGGCATTGAAATCGTAATGACGGAACCAGCAATGGCAACACCGGCAGATGCGGTGGTTGAGCAGCCATCATCTGATAATACGATGTCTGCCTGAATGCCGGAAGCTGCTGTGCTGGAAGCAGTGCTTACAGAAGTACAGCCTGCCAGCAGGCCGGCAGCACTCAGAATCACAATCTTTTTTCTATTCATATTACAGTTCGTTGACGCTGTCAGAATGCAGGCTGAGTCTTACCAGCAGATTGCCATTGCGGGTTCTGATGGCATTGATCATCTCCTGTTCCTTTCCAGAATCCTTCAGTACAGCTGTGTAGTGCAGCTCATACAGCATGCCCATGCGCACGGTTCTGACATCCTGCAGTACTGCTGATCTGGTATAGGTATCGAAGATATCATGGAAGGCATCGGCATAATTGAGATCTTCCGGAATCTGGATGGTGATATAGCGCTGCTGAGCATCTGGCTGCAGGAATGGAAAGTGAATGGCAAGCAGGCCGGCGGCACAGGCAATGGCTGTGATGACAAAAGCGAAGGTCACATAGCCCATGCCGCACGCAAGACCTGCTGCGACCGTCAGGAAGATCACGCCGATATCGCTTGCCTTGCCGGGAACAGAACGGAAGCGGACAAGTGAGAAACTGCCGGCAACGGCTACACCGACGCCAAGGTTGCCATTGACCAGAATAATGACGGCCATGACTAACAGCGGCATTAAGATGACGGTTACAGAAAAGGCACGGGAGATGTTGGCATAGTGATGATAGAGAATGCCGATCAGCAGGCCGCAGGCAAGTGCCCCGCCGGCACAGATAGCAATCTGGGCAAAGGTCATACCGGAAACGGCACCGGTTAATACTGAGCTGAACATAGGTTTGTCTCCTTTGTATGGTAATTGATCTGCTGAGCTTGCAGCGGTGTTTTATATTGGTTTAGCTGGATAAAGATTTCACCGTATTTGGAAAAGCTGGATGGATACAGGTGCAATGCGGTTAATGCCTGCACCAGCCAGAGAGGATAACTGCCGGCCAGTTTGATTTCCATAAGTACCTGGGGTGCATGCAGCAGATGGTGGGAAGGCCCCACCTCATAAAGGGAAAGCTGACTGGTGCGGAAGGTCAGATTGCGGTCCATGGTCAGCCGCAGCATGCCGGTTTCATCAGTGAATGCCTGGCGGTCATAGGCTACAAATACAGCCGGAGAAAGATCATATCTGGCTGCACTGCTGGCAATCTCTTGGCCAATCTGGGATGAGGGCAGATGGGCAAAGACATCGGTGTCTTCGATGCCTTTCTGATACAAGATGGCGGTTCTGCGCTTCTGGCCAAGCCCATGGAACTTCTTCTTGATTTCCACATAGACAGGTTTTCCTTCAACAGGATCTCCATAACTGCGCAGCCGCAGCTTTTCCCTGTACATGGGATGGGCTAGACAGTTGGCAATCATGGCATAGCTGTCTGTATCATAGTAAAGAGAATGCAGTGTATAGGTGGGATAGACATCGGGAACGATGTATGGCTCCACCCTTTTCAGAAATGCCTGGGCCTGTTCTTCACTCAGGTCAAATTTTTCTTCGGTACGAAGAAATGTTTCTGTTTCCTTCATCATCTTCTCCTCCTTGCACCAGAATGATAGGTAAAGTTTTTGTTAACTATCTGGTGAGAACGTGAAGATTGTCTGAAGTCACATTTGTGCCATGATATCATGGCTGTATCAAGAGAGGGTCTCATACGCAATGCGTCATTTTTATCTGAAATATTTTTGTGTCTTTTGTGCACTTGCACTTTTGCTGTCTGGCTGCGGGCCGGCTGCCTCTGCTGTTACATCTTCTGCCGTTTCTTCCTCTGTTTCTTCTTCATCTTCATCTTTTTTGCCATCTGCTGCCCCTTCTGTTTCCCCGTCCGTCTCACCATCTCCTTCTGCTGCCATTGCCGTGCAGGATGGAGACAATGCCGGCTTTGAAGCAGTGATGCTGGATGTGCATCAGGGTCTTTCCATCTTTGTGGAAGCGGATGGACATACACTGCTGTTTGATGGCGGACCGCGCAGCCGATCATCATATGTCGTTGCCTGGCTCAAACAGCACAATATCACCTCGCTGGATTATATGATTGCGTCCCACTACGATGAAGATCACATCGCAGGTCTGGTTGGTGTACTGCATACAACTGCTGTAAATACCCTTCTGTGTCCGGACACAACATCCGATTCCAAAATCTACAATTCTTTTGTGCAGGCATCACAGGATGTTAATACAGTGCATCCGGAAGCAGGACAGGCCTATGCGCTTGGCAATGCCAGCTTTCAGGTTCTTGGTCCGATTGATATGTCTCTGCCTTCCGACAACAACAAACCCATTGCCGTCCGGATTGCCTATGGCAATTTCTCCATGATCATCACAGGCGATGCCGAAAGTGAAGAGGAAGCAGACTTTGTCTCCTCCGGCTATACGCTAAAATCCGATCTGTACGTGGCTGGCCACCATGGCTCTGCCTCATCCAGTTCTGATGCCTTTGTCAGTGCCGTTTCTCCTTCATATGTCTGGATCAGCTGCGGTAAAGGAAACAGCTACGGCCATCCCTCAAAGGAAGCATTACAGGTATTTAAAAATCATAATGCGCAGATCTTCCGCAGTGATGATCAGGGAGAAGTGACAGTTTTCAGCAATGGTACAAACTACTGGTTTTCATGTGATCCCGATTCCAACTGGACACCGGGACAGACAGAAGCAGAACCGGCCCAGAACACTCAGGCTGCCCAGGCAAACTCGTCCACAGATGGAGAATCCTACTATATCCTGAATACCTCCACCAAGAAGTTTCATCGGCCGGGATGTTCTGCTGTCAAAAAGATGAAGGAGAAAAACAAGCAGGAAAGCAGCCAGAGCCGGGATGAACTGATTCAGATGGGTTATTCGCCCTGTGCCATCTGCAATCCCTGAATCCTGATGGCATTGAAAAATTAGTCTTGCATCAGACGTAGGCTTATGTTACTATCAATGAGCACCATTTGTGTGGCGAGTTGGTGAAGCGGCTTAACACACCGCCCTTTCACGGCGGCATTCACGGGTCCGAATCCCGTACTCGTCACCATTTTTTATAGGGGTATCGTACAATGGTAGTACATCGGTCTCCAAAACCGTTGATGGGAGTTCGATTCTCTCTACCCCTGCTAATGAGAAGGCATTGAACTGGTGCCTTCTCATTTTAGTTTGTAAGATACAGATGGCAGATGTACCACGGCATCCTGTCATCATGCAAGATCATAGAAACGGTGGATTCTCACTTCGCACTCAACTGTCTTTTGAGAATCTGCCTGTGAGGTAATAAAACAATGCAGAAACAGCCTGTCAGAGGGAATCTCTCTGACTTTATCAAAGCGAACATGGGTTCACAGTTTGTGATTCCTGTGTATCAGCGCAACTATGCGTGGAATCCCGAAAAGGAAACAGCACGCTTTATGAATGACATCCAGGATCTTCTGGTGCAGAACACAGCATCCCATTTTCTTGGCATTGTCATTTATCTTGAAACAAGTGCTTCCGGTGTATTCCGGCAATTGCAGATTGTGGATGGACAGCAGCGTCTTACTACTGTTTTCATCTTTCTGCTTGCCTTGAAAAAGGAAGCTCTTAACAGAAATGACACAGAAACAGCCGGCATCATTGATGACTATTATTTATTCAATATGCATGCACCGGAGAGTATCCGTCTGCGCCTGAAGCCGGCCGTATCGAGTGATGATGTCTATGCACAGCTTATCTATGGCAATGATAAAAACCTGAGTGTTCATGACAAGGAAACATTTGTTTTCCGCAACTACGATTATATCTGCCGCCGGATCCATAAGCTGGCAGAGACATATTCCCTGCAGCAGATTCTTGGCACACTGTACCGGATTGATATCCTGGAGTTTCCCCTTTCCGGCAGTGACAATGCCCAGCAGATCTTTGAATCCATCAATGCAGCGGGTGCCCCGCTGACTTCGGCGGATCTGATCCGCAATTATATTCTGATGAATCATCCTGATGATCTGCAGGAGCGGCTGTACCGGATGTACTGGCAGCCTCTGGAAGAACAGTTTACCGATTCCAGACGTCTGGAAGAATTCTTCCGGTATTATCTGGCGGCCAGAACATACAGCCTGCTGGCCAGGAAAGATATCTATGAAGGCTTCAAGCAGTACTGGGGGAGCCAGCATGCGTCCAGTGAAGCCCTGCTGCAGCAGATCAATCAATATGCGGGTTATTATGCACGGATCTATCATGGTAAAATGGAAGGAAAATCTGCCGAGGCTGCCTGTGCTGACTTTCGGATTTCAGCTTCCCGGCTGCCTGCCCCCTTTCTGATGGAGGCTGCCCGTCTGTATCTTCAAAAGCAGATTTCTGAAACGGCTTTTGCCAGCACGGTACGTCTGATCGATTCCTATTTAACCAGAAGAGCACTGTGCGGAATGGACAATTCTCAGCTGGGAAGATATTTTCCGATTCTGCTGCGCAGCGTCATGCGCAGTTTTGAAAGAAGCCATGGTGACTTTCATGCCATCACTGTCAATGATCTGGTAACGTACAACCGTTCCAATGCCAATGCCATGCCAACGGATGAACAGCTGCGGATGCAGCTGAAGGAAGTCAATGCCTATTCACTGATGATCCTGCGGCCGGTATTGGAGCGCATTGAACAGGATGGTGCCAGTGCAAAAGTAGATACTTCCAATCTGAACATTGAGCATATCATGCCGCAGCATCCCAATGCCTGGTGGGAAAAGCATGCCGGCACTGCCAATGATGATGAATATGCATTTTATGCCAATCTGATCGGCAATCTGACCCTCTGTGCACAGGATGACAATACCCTGATGGGCAATGAAGACTTTGCCTATAAAAAGAAGGTTCTTGCCAAAACGATGCATATCCGCATGAATACGGAAATTCTGCAGTGCAGAACATGGAACAAGGATACAATTGTGAAACGGTGTGATGAGATGGCCAATCGCATTATTGCAATCTATCCGTATGAAGAGGAAAATGTACGGCAGGAAGAACGCACACAGGATGACATTCTGGTGCTTTCTTCTCCCAGCGCCAATGCCAGAGCAATCTTTCACAACAGTATGAATATTGAAATTCTGCCAGGGTCCCTCTTCAAGGCATATGGGCAGCGGGATATGCGCCGCATGCACAGAATCTATGATGATTTTATGGCCAGAGGTGTTGTCAGTGAAGATGCCAGCGGCATGGCTCATTTTGTGCAGAATGCAAAATTTGCCAGTCTGAATGAAGCCGCTCAGTTTCTGATGCACAGAGGCGGTGAGAATACAGCATCCTGGACGTATGAAGACGGCCGCCGCATCGGCGGTACATCCAGACAGCTTATGGAAGCAGTAAAACGGAAAAAGGAGGTAACAAATACGGAAGAAATACAGAAGAAACAGCATTCTGAAAAGCAGGAACATAAGCCTGCCAGAAAGCCTGTGCGCCACAGCAGCCATGCTGGCACACACAGCAGCGTACAGCATACAGAAAAGAAAACAGGTTCCCACAAGGCAAAACCTGTTAATACGCATGCAGCAGTGAAAGGAAAAAGCAGCACGGTACATGCACATGCAGCAAATAAACCTGCTGGCAAAGCAGTACACGCTGCTGGTGCAAAGCACAGACCTGCCGGCATGAAAGCAGCAGGTGCTGCAAAGCCATCTAACAGAAGGAACAGCCAGGCTGGCAGAAAAGCGAGAAATCATTCTTCTTCCCGCCGCCGGAACAGCCGCGGCTTTGCACCGCAGTCTGCTCATTCCATGAGTGAAAAGCAGACGGTAACCATTACAAGGTTTGCCGGTCAGGGAAACTGATCAATCGTGCAGACTGTACCAGTCAAGATATGTTTTGAAAGCTGAAGGAACGGCAAGATCTGCCAGTTCCTTTTTTGTGGCCAGAGTCCAGTCATCCCTCAGGGTAAGATCTGTCTCAGCACACATGACTTCATAGGCATGCATATGCCATTCCAGATGTGTGAAAATATGTTTTGCCTCAGGCAGAGTGCGGATATGCAGCGGCACAAGGCCAAGCTTTTCCACCTGTCTGAGCACGGCTTTTTCATCCTGAAAGCCATTAATGCCAGGAAATTCATACAGGCCGGCAAGCAGTCCCCTGCCGGGACGTTTATGCAGAAGAAATGACTTTCCGTCACGAATGATATACAAAGTGCGTTCTACGATCTTTCTCTGCCCGAGTGCTGAGCGCACCGGTATCCTGTCCCAGCTGCCATGACAGCAGGCAAGACATTCTGCAGAAAGCGGACACTGGCTGCAGGCAGGTGTGCCATTGGGAATACACAGTGTCTCGCCCAGCTCCATCAGTCCCTGATTAAACGCTTTGACAAAAGACGGATCATGTTTCTGAGAAAAGATATTTTTGACAATCTGTTCTGCTTCCTGATGGACAGATGGCAGCCTGACATCGGCTGTATTTTCACCATAGCGGGATAATACGCGCAGTACGTTGCCATCAACCGCAGGAACCGCAATACCAAAACTGATGGAGGCAATAGCACCGGCTGTGTATGGACCGATCCCAGGCAGATGCAGCAGGGCATCATAGTCTGCCGGCAGTCTGCCCTGGTATTCCTTCATCAGTACAATGGCACACTTCTTCAGATTTCTGGCCCTGGCATAGTAGCCAAGTCCTTCCCAGAGCTTCATCAGCTTATCTTCAGGGCATTCTGCAAGGGAAGCAATATCCGGCAGCTCCTGCATGAAGCGCTCATATTTTGGTTTCACAGCTTCAATTCTTGTCTGCTGCAGCATGATTTCACTCACCCATACATGATAGGGACTGCCAGTATCACGCCATGGCAGATCCCGTTTGTGATCTTGATACCAGGCTGCCAACAGAACAGCATCATTCAGATTCATTTCACGCATGGTTCTATTGTAGCAGACCTGCTTTTAACTTGAGGTTTCCAAGCTTTGATATTTCAGCTATAATTAATGCATACGCAGACGTAATTCAATGGTAGAATGTCAGCTTCCCAAGCTGAATACGCGGGTCCGATTCCCGTCGTCTGCTCCATCACAAGCTGGATCATGATGCACTTCATGATCTAGTTTTTTTCTTGTTTTTCCAAACAAAAAACCGCATCTGCGGTTTGTATTTGATTCACTTTTCAGCCATTCCTTTTCTGCTGATGGGATGACATCCCATAGCTGACCACAGCCAGAATCAGTGTGGCAGAGGTTGCGGCCAGCAGTGCCTTTTCGGTAGGCTTCAGTTTGTTCCAGCTGATCTTTGCCAGTTCACTGACGGCATCGATAATAATCTTCATTTGCACTTCCTCCTTCAGGACATCTGCCTTCTGGCATTATCATAGCGGGACTGTGCAGTGTTTGCAATCGGCTATCTGGATGTAACTGTCTGCTTTGTATACACTTTGAAAAAGCTGTAATCTTTCCGCTTATTGTTTTGGCTCTCTGCCTTTGCCATAGATGACAACCGCCAGAAAACCAGGGCCGATGTGTCCCATGATCACCGGGCCAAGCCGATACAGGTTCACATTTTTCAGATCAGGATACGCTGCCATGAATTCCTGCTTGAATGCCTCACCATCTTCTTTTTCACCCGAGAAAAGAACGGCGGTTTCATGTAAGGGTGTCTCATCTGTCATGGATTTGCCGACATCCTCGATCAGTGTATGCAGGCACTTCTGTCTGCCTCTGATCTTGTTATAGGCAACCAGCTTTCCTTCATCATCAACGATGATCAGCGGCTTGATCGAAAGCAGAGAGCCGACAATGGCAGACGCATTGGAGAGCCTGCCGCCGCGGCGCAGCCATTTGAGATCATTGACCATGAAACGGCCGACAAAGTTATTCTTGTTTGCCTCAATCCAGCTGACAACCTCATCAAAGTCTTTTCCACTTTCATGCATGGCAGCAGCTTCCTTGACAAGCAGGCCAAGGATCAGTGTCACCGCATTGGTATCAATGACCGCAAGCTTTCTGTCCGGATATTTCTCCTGCAGATCACGGGATGCCATGACCGCATTGGAGAATGAGGAGGAAAGTGCCTTTGTCATATCAAGGAAAATAATATCTTTTCCCTGCTGCAGAATCTTCTCAAAGAACTGTTCATAGGCATATACAGAAATGGCAGCAGTGGAAACTGCTTTATCCTGTTTCATCTGATCCAGAATAAATTCTTTGGTTTTTTCCGTGCAGTCATCATTGTAAGAATGATCATCGATAATAAATGTATATGGAATAAATGGTACCTGATGTTCATCAAGCCAGGTGCGGTCCAGATCACAGGTTGATGCTGTTGCAATCACATAATCACGCATGGTTAACTCCCCTTTTTGCAAGACGTAGGTATTTTACCATGGCACACAAAGAAAAAACAGGGCTCTTAAAAGCCTCTGTTTATGCCTGAGCACCTTTGCGCAGGGGATGAATTCTTGCCAGAACCATCTTAGCAATGATGCCTGTGATAATTCCCATCGGGATCGATGCCAGCAGCAGATATGGCAGCAGCACGGCAATTCCCGGCTGCATATAGAACAGCGCCACAATGATCACCTGTCCGCAGGAATGGGCAATGGCACACAGGATTGATGTAAATAGCAGCGATGCATGGAAATGATCCAGGATAATCAGGACAATGCTGGATAAAACAACACCGCCCAGTGAGATCCAGAATACAGAGCCAAAGATGGTTCCCTGCATCAAAGTGGAAATGACAACCCGCATGGTATTGACGATGATCATGTCCTTGACGCCGAGAAGCTTGATGGTGATCAGGGCAATGATATTGGCAAGGCCAATCCGCAGTATGCCAAACAGCAGCGGTCCGATAAAGATGGATTCTACCAGGGACAGGGTGATCGCCATGGCAGACAGCAGAGCCAGCCAGACAAAGTGCTTTGTCTTGTTATTTGTCATTTGCTGGAAGAGCCCTCCTGTACAACAACAATATTGTTTGGCAGACAGGTGATGGGAAGATATTCACCCGGTCCAACCCAGCCCATCTGATGGCAGATATGATTCGGGCACTCTTCATTGGTCACATGCCATTTGTCATCCTTTACTTCCACATCCAGAGTGCCATAGTCACCCTTCACGGTATAGACAGCATCCTTGGCCGGATCAAACTCTTTTACAATCTGATCACGGTAATAAATTGCCACCGTTACACCAGATCCGGCATTTTTCTTCTGTATCACTTTGATCACAGCCAGTGCTGCCACTGCCACAAGTGCAATGACAATCAGTATCTTAATTTCTTTTTTCTTCATATCCTGCTAAATATCCCACATCAGGCAGAAAGCCCGACATGTTCCATATTCTAGCATCTTCCATCAGTCTTTCCAAATTTCCAGCTTAATCTCCAGCTGTATATGTGACCCATTCACCGCCGTCATCCGCAATCCACTTCTCACTGCCGATACAGTACCACGTATAGCTGCCATCGGTTTTGGTCTCATACACATCATACTGATCATCCTTCTGCACAATGCCAAGCACACCGGCATCCGTATTCGGCTCGGTTCTGATCTTGATCGTATCTGCCGTAATAACAGCTTTGCCAATCGGCTGGCCATCAGCTCTGGCCGTTTCGCTGGCAGCCTGCGCACTGGCAGATGCCGTGGCACTGGCCGTTGGCGTAGAAGCAGCAGCCGTTTTTGTCTGTTTTCTGGACGCAACCGCCACAATACTGACAACCAGCACAATCACAACAAGTGCACTCAGAATCATGATCAGCAGCCGTGTCATCGGCGGGAAACGCTTCAGCAGGTGTTCCAGATTCACACCAGCATGTTCACTCTTCTTTGACTCTTTCCTGCTTTCCGTTTTCTTCTTCTGGCTTTCTGTTTTCTTTTTCTGTGTCTTCTTACGCGGCTGTTTCCTGACAGGCTCCTGTTCTGTATCATCTTCCCTTTCACGCTGCACAGTGCGATGATTTCCCGTCAACGGAAACAGTTTGGTTGTATTTTCATTGCCATCCGGTGCCCAGTCCAGTGTCTGGTTTTTTTCTTCCGGCTCATCAACAATCGTAAAATCCGTAGTGCCGCACACCGGACATTTATCCTTGGACATTGGAACACGGGTGCCGCACCCTCTGCAGACTTTATATTTCATACTTCTCACTTGCCTCTCGTGTTTATTGTACCTTTTTGCGGCCTAAAAAAAACAGAGAATCTCACTTCCCTGCTTTGGCAGCGACAATCGCATCCATTGCCTCTACATAACCTGCCAGGCCATGTCCTTTGATCTGGGTGAGGCAATAAGGAGCGGCATAGCTGTGATGGCGGAATTCTTCCCGGCTGTTGATATCACTGATATGAACCTCCACAACTGGAATCGGCGCAATGGCTTTGACCGCATCTGCAATCGCAATGCTGGTGTGCGTATAGGCACCCGGATTCATCACGACACCGTCATAGCCATTGAAATAGGCTTCCTGAATCCAGTCAACCAGATCTCCTTCATGATTGGACTGCCGGCAGTCCACTTCAATCTTTCTCTTTTCAGCTTCCTGCTTGATCATCTCGATCATACACTGATATGACACAGTTCCATAAATTCCTTTTTCACGGATGCCGACCATATTCAGATTCGGCCCATTCAGCACCATCAGTTTCATTTCTTTTCTTCTCCCTTTTCCTGATCCTTGTTAAAGGCTCTGCGCCGCTTCGTTGCAAGGATGAGCTTCTGTTTCATGCGATCATAGTCCTCATCCTGTATCAGTTTTTCAAAAGACTTCATCTCTGCGACAAAGGCATCAATCTCACGGCTCAGATTGTCCTTGTTCAGTACAAACAATTCCGGCCACAGCTCTTCATTGATATTGGCAATCCTGGTCAGATCACGGAAAGAATCTCCCGTATAGGCTGCCAGATGGGTATTGTCTGCGACATTCATCAAAGACACGGCAATGACATGAGTCAGCTGTGACAGAAAGCCGATCATGCGGTCATGTTCTTCCGGTGAAAGTTCGCCAATGCGTGAAAAACCAAGAATTTCAGCCAGCTGATGTGCCGTGGCAACTGCCTCAGGCGTATTCTGCTTAGTGGGCACGATGATAAAGTTAGCACCCAGGAAACGCTTTTCATCCGCATAGGCAAGACCGCGGCTCTCTCTGCCAGCCATCGGATGGCAGGCAATGTATTCAACATCGCTGCGCAGCTGCTGGTTGACTTCCTGCATGACCTCACGCTTGACACCGGTCACATCACTGAGCAGAGATCCTGGTTTCAATACATCCTGATGTTCTTTAATCCAGTTGATGAAGGTATGAGGATAGAGACAGGATACGACAATATCACAGTCGGAAAGCACAGATGGATCGGTGCTTCCTTTGTTGATCCAGCCATTCTTCTGTGCTTCCTGCAGGGCGTTTGTATCAATATCGACAGCAATGACTTTGTAATGTTTTGCGGAAAGTGCCTTGGCATAGCTGCCGCCAAGGACACCTAAACCGATGATGCCAAATACAGTTGTCTCAGAAATCATAAGAAATTTGTGCTCCTGTACGGGCGAGGTCCTGATAGAAATCCGGATAGCTCTTGTTTACTGCCTGAGCATCCTCAATGATGATGGGATGCTGGCTGCAGGCACCAAGAATGCTTAAAGCCATCACAATGCGGTGGTCATTATGACCGCAGACCTCCACATTTCCATCAAGTACAGCCCCGCCATGTACGTATACTGTATCACCATCATCTTCCAGCATACAGCCAAGCTTTGCCATCTCCTGCTTCATGCAGGCAATCCGATCACTTTCCTTGATGCGCAGCCTGCCCGCATGCAGAAAGGTACTGTCTCCGTGCACACAGGCGGCCATGGCAAACTCCATCGGGCCAAGATCCGGACAGTCCCCCAGATCAATCACAGCGCCATGGGGATTGACGGCATGGATATGATAGCCATTTGGAATCTGAGTTACTTCTGCACCAAAAGCACGCATATGATCCAGGATCACATGGTCTCCCTGGTGAGAATCATGGTCCATGTTGAGAATATCTCCATCTTTGCCAGAGATCAGAGCAAGAGCCGCAAAGAAGGCTGCCTGGCTGTCATCGCCTGGCACCGTATATTCCGGCATGGCATAACACTGGTTTCCCGGAATGAAAAAGGTATTTCCCTGCCTGTTGATCCGGATGCCTGCTTTGTGCAGCATATCCAGGGTCAGACCGACATAGCTTTCAGATTCAAATGGTTCTGTAACAATGATCCTGCTGTCTTGTGATAACAGCGGCAGAGCAAACAGCAGGCCGCTGATAAACTGGCTGGAAACATCTCCTGCTACCTGATAGGTACCGGCAGACAGCGGTCCTTCAACATATAGAATGTCATCTTTCTTTGCAAAGTGCAGTCTTTGTTTTGCAAAGATGTCTGCATAGACAGACTGTGGCCGCTGCAGCAGACGGCCGTGTCCGGTAAATTCTGCCATCCCCTTGCAGGTGGCAAACAGCGGAATCAGAAAGCGGAGTGTACTGCCGGATTCACCGCAGTCAATGGGATCAGAAGGAATGCGTCCATGGGTGCACCCATGTACAATCCAGTCCTCTCCCTCTTTCGCAAAGGATGTGCCCCACATCTGCAATGCCTGCATGGTAGCGGCAATATCATTGTTATCAGCCACATGATGCAGACTGCAGGTTCTATCGCTCAGTCCGGCCGAAATCAGTGCACGGTGGGACAGTGATTTGCTGGCTGGCAGAGAAATGGAAAAGTCATGCAGGGATCCTTTTGATACTGATGCTTTCATCTGACTTTGCGGTCAACCGCTTCTGCAACTCTGCGGCAGCGCTGTACAAGGTGGGCAAACTTTTCCGGCTTGAGAGACTGGGCACCGTCGCTCCAGGCACATTCTGGATGATCATGTACTTCAATGATCAATCCATCGGCACCGGCTGCCACTGCTGCCAGTGATACTGCTTCGACATACTTCCAGTCTCCGGTGGAATGGGAAGGATCGATGACAATCGGCAGATGGGTCTTTTCCTTGATGATCGGAATGACTGCAAGATCCATCGTATTGCGGGTATATTTCTCAAATGTGCGGATACCTCTTTCACAGAGGATGACATTGGGATTGCCGCTTGCCATGATGTATTCAGCACTCATGATCCAGTCCTCAATGGTTGCGGACATGCCTCTTTTCAGCAGCACCGGCTTCTTCATTCTGCCGACTGCTTTAAGCAGATCGAAGTTCTGCATGTTTCTGGCACCGATCTGCACAAGATCAACATTTTCTTCGAATTCAGGAATATGTTCTGCACTCATCAGCTCAGATACAATCGGCAGACCGGTTTCTTCTCTGGCCTTGACCATATCAAGGATGCCTTCATAGCCAAGTCCCTGGAAAGAGTATGGTGATGTACGGGGCTTGTAGGCACCGCCGCGCAGAATACTTCCGCCTGCTTCCTTGACTTCTTTTGCAATACGGACAACCTGCTCTTCCCCTTCCACGGAGCAGGGGCCGCCCATGATCACAACCGGCTCATTGCCGCCGATGGGAATACCGGCCACGTTGACAATGGTATCCTGCGGATGGAACATGCGGTTGGCAAGCTTATAGGGGGCGGAAACTCTCTGTACATTCTCAACCCACTCGTTGGCCAGAATGTCACGCTCATCCAGATGGGCAGTATCGCCAACCAGGCCGAAGACATTGAAGTCTTCGCCAAGGATCATATTGACCCGCAGTCCCTTGCTTTCGAAATTGGCACGGATCTTCGCCACTTCCTGTTCAGGTGCATCTTTCTTTAATGTAATAATCATACTCTTTCTCCAATCTTCTTCAGAATCTGCTTTGCTGTATCTTCCAGAGTGCCATTGTTTGCCACCCGGATATCACTGTACATTTCATATAAGCCTTTGCGCTGCGCATACAGCTTTTTCAAAGAATCTTCGTCTGCACTCAGCGGACGGTCACTGCTTGGAAACAGATTGTTCCGCTGCAGCCACACAACAATGCCATGCTGAGACAGTACCTGCATGTTTTCATCCTGTTTGATAATGCCGCCCCCACAGGAGATGATCACACCTTCCTTTGCGGCAAGCTCTTTGGCAAGTTCAGTTTCCTTCATACGGAAATACGGTTCACCATGGGTCTCAAAGCATGTCCGGATGCTTGTGCCAAAGCGCTGTTCCAGAATGGTATCCGTGTCATACACCGGCTTCTTGCTCAGGGTGCCAAGCATGACAGCCACGCTGCTTTTGCCAGAGGTCGGCATGCCGATCAGCACGATATTGCGCCGCTGTCTCAGCAGTGTGCCAAGGCAGGCATCCACGGTTTCCTGCGGTACTGTTTGTCCGGTAAACAGGGCATCGGCTGCGGCTGCCTGATATACCAGCATGCCAAGCCCGCCTGCCCAGGGGATGCCTTTGCAGGAAGCCTGAAAGCACAGCTTTGTACGCAGGGGATTGGCAACCACATCCACAACCCCTTCCAGATGCTCAAAGGCATCCAGATCCACAGGTGTTTCATCCATATGGGGATACATACCAACCGGAGTTGCATTGATCAAAAAGGAATACTGGGCCTGCTGTTCGTAAAGCTGGCTGTAACTGATCATGCCATCATGGGGATGACGGGATACCATGACAGGTCTGCCGCCAAGCTGTGACACCCCGGCCATGACAGCTTTGGCAGCACCGCCGCTGCCAAGCACAGCTGCCTGTTTTCCTTTCATCTGCATGCCTGCTCTTGTGACAAGCTGCATAAAACCGTCACAGTCTGTGTTGCAACCGTATAAATGTCCATCACGGTTGATGATGCAGTTGACAGCACCGATTTCTTCTGCCGTTGAACTGATCTCATCCAGATACGGCATGACTTTTTCTTTGTAGGGAATTGTGACATTGATGCCGGTAAAGTCTTTTTTCTGCAGAAATGGAACCAGCTCCTCTTCGGATAGTTCCCAGTTTTCATAATGTTCATGGATCAGCATGTCATGGATCTGCCATGACCATGAATGTCCAAGTGTTTTTCCAATTAATCCAAGTTTCATCCGTGAAAATACTCCCTGCCAAACCGTTCCATCAGAAAGTCTGCCATCACCAGACATGTCACGCTGTCAACGACCACCCTTGCCCGGTGGATAATGGCTGGATCGTGGCGGCCATGAATCGAAATCTTCGTTTCTTCTCCGGTTACAAAGTTAATGGTCTTCTGTTCCTGGGCAATCGAAGGTGTCGGCTTGATCACGGTATGAAACACAACCGGCATGCCATTGGTGATACCACCGTTGATACCGCCGTTGTGGTTAGTGATCGTAGCAGCCTTTCCATCCTTCATGCAGAAGGCATCATTTGCCTGTGAACCTTTCATACCGGCAAAGCCAAAGCCTTCTCCAAAGCTGATGCCTTTGACAGCCGGAATGGAGAAGATGCCATGGGCAAGCTGGCTTTCGATGGAATCAAATTCAGGTTCGCCAAGTCCTGCCGGCAGATTGATCACGGCTGTTTCCAGGATGCCGCCAACAGAATCAAGCTGATTTCTGGCTGCTTCAATCTCAGCCTGCATGGCCTTTCCTGCTGTTTCATCCAGCACGGCAAACTGCTTTTTGTTTACGATTGCAATCTGCTCAGCAAGATGATTTTCATCAAAGGGAAGATCATCAATGCCGTGCAGCTGCTGAATATGGGAACCGCATTGGATGCCTTTTTCGGCAAGCATGTGCTGCACGATGGCACCGCAGGCTGTGATCGGTGCGGTCAGACGGCCGGAGAAATGGCCGCCCCCACGGGGATCTTCAAAGCCGTCATATTTGATGTGGCCGGCATAGTCAGCATGGCCGGGACGGGCCAGGTTCTGCAGCGATGAATAATCTTTGGAATGCACATTGCTGTTATCAATAACCAGGGCAATGGGCGTTCCCTCACTGTATCCATCTTTGACACCGGACAGGATATGAACCTGATCGGCTTCCTGTCTGGCTGTGGAAATGGTGCCGACTGCCCGGCGCAGCTGCATGCGTGATGCAATGTAATCTTCATCAATCTTCACACCGCCTGGAAGACCGTCCAGGACGGCACCGATTGCCGGTCCATGGCTTTCCCCAAACAGTGTGATTTTCAGATGTCTGCCAAAGGTATTACTCATGATGCAGCCTCTCTTTCAGTTTTGTCAGCGGCCAGTCTACCAGGTGGCCTTTGCCAATCTCATCAACCTGCACGATGGTGACATGGTCATGATCTGCTTTTTTATCATGGCATAGCAGTTCATAGACTGCATCAGGATCATACTGGCAGGATACCGGGCAGTCCATCCGTTCCAGTACTTTTTTCAGTCTGTCTTTCAGATCGGGATTGTTCATGATCATCAGCATGCCCATACCTACACACTCACCATGGTAGTAGCGGTCCAGTCCGAAATAGGATTCCAGGGCATGGCCATAGGTGTGACCGAAGTTCAGCAGTTTGCGGATACCGCCTTCCCTTTCATCCTGTTCGACAACATTTTTCTTGATCTGCAGACAGCGGGCGATGATTTCATCGATATGATCCAGATAATCATCTTTTTCAAAGATGGCAAACAGCTCCGGATCAAATGTCAGTCCTTCTTTGACGGCTTCTACCAGGCCGTTGTGCAGATGGCGCACAGGCAGTGTCTGCAGCAGGTCAGGATCTACCAGAACCAGATCCGGCTGCCAAAAAGCACCGACACTGTTTTTGACACCGGCGAAGTCAACTGCGGTTTTGCCGCCGATGGAGGAATCAATCATGGAAAGTGAAGTTGTTGGAATGTTGATATAGGTAATGCCGCGCATATAGGCTGCAGCCGCAAAGCCTGCCATATCGCCGGTTACCCCGCCGCCTAATGCAATTACCGTATCTTTTCTGCCAAGATCATGGGCCAGCATATCTTCAAGAATCTTCTGCCAGGTTGACAGGTTCTTGGACTGTTCACCATGTGGGAATACGTACATGGCAGCTTCGGGATACTGCTGCTGCAGTGTTTTGCGGAAAATCTCCGGCACACCGTCTTCTGAAACAAGATAGACATGGCCATGGCGGCCAATCAGGCTGTCTGCCTTGTTCAGCAGGCCGCGTTCCAGCATGACTGTATACTGTTTCTGTTTTGTCTTTACCTCGATCTGCATTGTTCCTCCTAGAAACGAAAAAGCCATACGGCATCATCCGTATGGCTTGTAAGATCTTGCTTTCCATCAGATAATGCCGGATTCATCACGAAACGGGCAATATCTTTCAATCGCCCGGGCTATCTAAAGTAATAAAAGCAAGTTCTGTATGTTTTGCTCATGGGCCAATTATAAGCCGGGCTTTCTGAAAAGGCAAACAGATATTTCTGAAACAATGTTACAAAGAAGCGGCACGGTAGGAGCCGAAGCTGCGAAGCTCCACACAGTACTTCTTCATTTCCTGCAGTGCTTCCTTAACGGCTGGATCTGCCGGTGTTCCCATGATATCGACATAGAACAGGTATTCAAACATCCTGCCGGGAATCGGCCGGCTTTCCAGCTTCACCATATTGATCTGTTTGTCTGCCAGTGAAGCAAGAGCACGGTACAGGGAGCCTGGTTCATGGTTAATGATCAGCATCAGGCTTGTCTTGTTGGCATCTGCAGGGACATAATCTTTCCATGTTACAACAAGAAAACGGGTCGTATTGGTCTTGGAATCCTGGATGGCATGGCAGAGAGCTGGTAAATGGTAATAGGCAGAGGCAGCCGAAGAGCCGATGGCAGCCTTTGATAGATCATTGCAGGCTTTGATATATTCTACGGACTTTGCGGTATCCTGATATGGAACAGCACGGATGTCCGGATGTGCCTCAAAGAAGCCCTGGCATTGGGATAATGCCTCCGGATGGGAATACACTTCTTTGATATCTGACAAAGATGCCCCGGGCAGAGTGATCAGATCCTGCACAATCGGCACAAGTACTTCACCTACGGCATGAACATGATAATACTTGAACAGATCATAGGTGCGGGCAATAATGCCGGTCGTTGTATTCTCCACAGGCAGTACAGCATCATCTAAGGCATGGCTTTCCAGATCCTGCATGATTTCCACAAAGTTCCTGTATCCCTTTGCAATGATGCCATCTTTGCCAAAATACTGATACACGGCCATCTCACTGAAAGTTCCGTGTGCGCCCTGCATGCCAACTGTCTTCATAGTGTCTCCTTTGAATGGATATAATGATAGTATGACAAAACCGCTTCTGCCAGCCTCAAAAAAAGCAAATGTGATTCTCTATGGCATGATTGCACCAATCATGACGGCACTGCCTCTTTTGATCAGCAATCCCATCAGATATAACTGGACAGGATTGTTACAGCTGCCTTCCTGGCGGCCGGTGATACTTGTCATCACCTGTCTGGACGGTCTGCTATGCCTGCATGCCATCCATCAGCTGCAGAAATACACCTTGATAAAACATGGAAAGATCATGACTATCATACTGGCAGTATTGATGGTCTCTGCCATCTGTATGCCATATTCCCTCTCTGCGATACTGCTGTCACAACTGCACATTCTTCTTGCCATGGCTGCATTTGTACTATTGCAGTATTTCCTTTTTACACTGCGGGTTCTAAGTGAAAAAGCATGGATGTGGTATCTTGCCTGTCTGTTTGCAGCAATATTGCTCATTGTCACATATGATGCCATTACCGGCCTGGCAGAGCTGTGTCTCTGCTTTGGGGTATGCGGCTTCTTTGCAATCTGTTTTGCATGCATTCAACAGAAGCTGTAATCAGGTCAGGAATTCCTGTTTTTTATCAGTTTTGTTACTGCTCAATTTTCTTTGTGTAACTGCATGCTGGATAATTGGAGCAGCCAAGGAAATCACCATACCTGCCATGTCTGACAATCAGCCTTCCTCCGCATCTCGGACATACGCCTTCCGCAATAGAAGCTTTCTTCTGATTAATTTCTTTGATGTGCTCTTTTCTGGTATCTGCATTGTCAACATTCCTGTCCTGCAGCAGTGATACGATCTGGCTCATTCTGGCAGAGTCCATCACCTTTTCAACGGAAAGCTTCCTGATGGTATCTTTCAGCGCACCCCATTTGACTACATTTGCCTGATCCAGTTTCACTTTCAGACTGGCATCACCAGGGAAGGTTACAATCGAAAAGATTGGAATCGAAGGATCCTGCAGCAGAGCCTCAATGGCTTTTACATGTCCGTAATTCTGATGAATTGGATTCATGAAGTGACTTTTCTTTCGATAGATTGTCTGCGTCCACTGGCTGCTGGTTTCTGTACCGGTAATCCAGCCGGTATAATTCTTGACTTCAATTGCAAATATTCCGTAGACAGATACAACAACATGATCAACCTGTGAGGTTCCCCGATCCGTTCTGAGCATGACATTATGAAGGACAGTATATTCTTCTTTTGGAAGACCGGAAAGAACAAGAGAGACCATTGCCTCTCCGGAAGTTCCCTTGATCACTGGTTTCAGCCGCCGCAGTATTTCTTCCAGCAAAAGAAGCACAATCAGAATCACTATCCATCGATACATATGAATCAACATCCTTCCCCATTATTCTGATAGAACCAGCATACCATTGCACTGCCCTGAAGCGATAGATCATTGATTTCATCAGATACAATTTATAGACAATATCCGTAGCAAATAAAAAAAGGGGCTGTAACGAATAAGATGATTTGACATAGTTTAGTCAATGAATCTTGGTGCTGCAGCGCCTTTTTTCTTTTGGCGTTGTTCATTTGTTAGTT